>JAURLW010000085.1 GCA_030831005.1 Bacteroidota bacterium | reverse complement strand
GGCTCTTCTAAATTTCTTCACATAAGGTTTCAAACCTTTGTCAATAGCCTCTATAACGCCTTCCCAAGTAGTTTGTTCTTCTATGTCTCTGTAGATTTTCTTTTCTATGAAGATGCGTTCTAAAGATGCGTAATGCCAATCATCTTCTAATTCGCCTAGTTTTATTTGTAGCTCTTGTAATAATAAATCTTTGGTATGATCTACCGAATGTTTTAATAAATGGCTAGCATTTAAAAACTGCGGCTTTTCGTCTAAAATGATACAAGCATTGGGAGAGATGGATACTTCGCAATCGGTAAATAAATATAAAGCATCAATGGTTTGGTCGGTAGAAATACCCGGTGCCAATTGCACAATCAACTCTACATCTTTTGCGGTATTGTCGGTAACGCTTTTGATTTTTATTTTACCCGAATCATTCGCTTTTAAAATACTATCTACCAATTGTTGGGTAGTAATACCAAAAGGAACATCTTTAATAGCCAATGTTTTTTTATCTACTTCTTCAATTCTTGCTCTCACCCTTACCTTGCCACCTCTAGCGCCATCGTTGTAATTGCTTACATCAATCATGCCGCCGGTAAGAAAATCGGGGTACAACTCAAATTTCTTTCCTTTCAAATATTTGATTGCAGCTTCTATAAGCTCGCAGAAATTGTGAGGTAAAATTTTGGTCGACAAACCTACGGCAATACCTTCAGCTCCTTGTGCCAATAGCAAAGGAAATTTCATAGGTAAGGTTATCGGCTCGTTTTTTCTACCATCATAGCTTAGTTGCCATTGGGTGGTTTTATTATTGAAGGCTACATCTAAAGCAAACTTAGATAAGCGAGCTTCAATATAACGCGCAGCAGCTGCACCGTCTCCAGTTCGCACATCGCCCCAGTTACCTTGCATATCTATCATTAAGTCTTTCTGACCAATATTAACCATAGCATCGGTAATAGAGGCATCGCCATGCGGGTGGTATTGCATCGTTTGACCAATTACATTGGCTACTTTATTATAACGACCATCATCCATTTCTTTCATGGCATGTAAGATGCGTCGTTGTACGGGTTTTAGTCCGTCTTCTGCAGCCGGCACCGCACGTTCTAATATAACATAACTAGCATATTCTAAAAACCAGCTCTTATACATATCTTGGATATGTACCGAACTGTTTTGGTTGCTATCTAATAAATCTGTCGACATCGTATAAATTTAAATTCTATTGGCAAGCCACGATTCGTGAATAGGTACTAACCACGAATGTAGCAATTCTTCTTTTGTTGTAATGGCATTATTAAAGAACAAGGTGTCTTTATGGATATAGCCTTTTTCGGATGCGTATTTCAATTGTTGTAAAGGGAGCATTTGCACTTTATCTTCTATTAGGAACGAAATGCTCATACGATCGAATAGCTGAATACCATATTGCTTCTCTAAGCTTTTAATAATGCGCACGCTGCTATCAATGCTGCATCCGCCTACTAAGGCACTAGCTTTTTCATCGGCCATCAATACGATAAACTGATTGAAAACAATACCAGCCCACGCTTTTACTTTCTTGCCATGGCTTTCCCATTGCTCGTAAAATTGTAAAAGTTGCTCCTTAATTTCAATAACTTCTTTTTCTCTAAAAGCTCTATTGCATTGATACACCCATACGCGTGCATCAGGGGCAAAATCGAGGGGTATTTGTTGTGCTACTGACGTGTGCATATTCCTTATTTTAAACTCGCCGCTACTAATTCTGCAATATCCATAATTTGCACCTGCTCTTCTTGCTCAAATTTCTTAACACCATCGCTAAGCATGGTCGTGCAAAACGGACAATTAGATGCAATGATAGAGGCGCCTGTTGCTAAAGCTTCTTCGCTACGCTCAAAATTGATACGGTTATTGCCTGGCTCATCTTCTTTAAACATTTGAGCGCCACCAGCACCGCAGCAAAGGCCATTTGTTCTGCAGCGTTTCATTTCTACTAATTCAATATCCAAAGCTTCTAAAACAGCTCTTGGTGCTTCATAAACATTATTGGCTCTGCCCAAATAACAACTATCGTGGTAGGTAATGCGTTTGCCTTTAAAGGTGCCACCTTCTTTCAGCTGTATGCGTCCTTCGTTGATCAATTCTTGAATCAATGTGGTATGATGCACAACTTCGTAATTGCCACCCAAAGCAGGGTATTCATTTTTAAGTACATTGAAACAATGCGGACAGGTTGTAACAATCTTTTTGATGTTGTACGCATTCATGGTTTGAATATTGTTGTACGCCATCATCTGAAATAAAAATTCATTGCCCGATCGGCGTGCCGGATCTCCGGTACACATTTCTTCTTTACCCAAAATAGCAAAGCTCATGCCCACTTTTTCTAAAATGCTCGCAAAAGCTTTTGTTACGCGCTGTGCTCGTTGATCGAAACTACCGGCACATCCTACCCAAAATAAAATCTCTGGTGAGCTACCTTCAGCGGCAAATGTTGCCATACTTTTTATATTCATAATTCGATTTTTAATAGGTTAAGCTTGGGTCCATGCGTCGCGGTCATCCGGACTCAATTTCCATGGGGCCATATTATTTTCAATATTACCAAACATCATATTCCATTCTTGCGGCGCATTACTTTCTTCCATAATTAAATTTCTACGCAATTGCATAATGATAGATAGCGGCTCTATACCTACCGGACAAGCCTCTACGCAAGCATTACACGTAGTGCAAGCACGCAATTCTTCTACACTGATATAATCATGCAATAAGCTCTTACCATCAGCTTCTATGTTGCCGTTCTTATCCATGCGGGCACTCAATTCCTCTGCACGATCACGCGTATCCATCATGATTTTTCTTGGCGATAATTTCTTGCCCGTAATATTAGCCGGGCATTGCTCCGTGCATCGTCCACACTCGGTGCAGGCATAAGCTTCTAAAAGATGTTTCCAGCTTAAGTCGGTAACGTCTTTAGCTCCAAAGCTAAGCGGCGCAGCATCGGTGCTCGCAGGAGCAGATGATGGATCCATCATATATAACACCTCTTGTTGTATTTCTGGCATGTTAGACAAGGTGCCTTGTGGCTCTAATCGGCTATAATAAGCATTAGGGAAAGCCAAGATGATGTGCAAATGTTTAGAGTAAGGGAGATAGTTGAGGAAGGCAAAGATACCTAATATATGGCCCCACCAAGTAAGGCGCATAAAGAGATGTACATTACTTTCCGACCAACCCGTAAATAAGCCTTTCAAATGTTGGCTCACTAAAAAATGGGCATGCGGATCTGCAGCGTTCATTAAAAGCAACATGCTCATGAGCACGATTTCGATATATAAAATTCTATTCGCATCTTTTAAAGGAGCACCTTGCAATTCGGGTGAGGTAAAACGTTTTAAGCGCAATACATTTCTTCTTAGCCAAAACGCAATAACACCTACCAAAACCAATACCGCTAAGATTTCAAAGAAGTTGATCGCCAGAGGGTAGAGGCTACCGAGATAAGGAGCAAAGGCGCGCTCCGTGCCACAAATACCATCTACTAATATTTCTAAAACTTCTATATTGATAAGAATAAAACCAGCGTATACAAAAAAGTGAAAGATAGCTGGAATAGGTTTTTTAAATAATTTCTTCTGGCCTAAAGCCAATAAAACAACTTGTTTCCAACGCTCACTTTTGCGGTCGTTGATTTGCTCTTTTTTACCCAAAAAGATGGTTCTTCGAAGGCTGCTCATTTTGCGAGCAAACAATCCAATGGCAAAAATGGAAACTAAAAGGAAGAGAACTTGTTGAGCGAGCACCATACTTTAAAAATTATGCCACTAAAATAAGCGCTTTTCCAATAAAAACATAGTTTTGTTGAGCAATGTGAATTAAATTGCAGTAGAAAATTGAAAAAAGTATGCAGATGCTAAAAAAAACGCTCATGATAATGCTTTTGTTTCCTTTCTTAGGCTGGGAAACAAGTAAGGCACAAGAGATTAGTGCCGATGACCTTAAATTTTTAAAAGCAGAAGAAAAGGAATTAGTCGTACTAGCCGATTCTATGTTTCATGCCTTTATGCCCGAAATTAGAAGCGATTATAATATCAAATTTGTAAAGCGTTTACGCACGGCATTACAAACCCCTAATTCGTATTACTATACCTTTCCTACCCTGAGCAATTATGTCAATTTTTTAAGCCCAGAGGCGGGAGGGTTTAGAATAATTAATTGGAATGTGCCGGTTACCGATAATACCCTGCGTTATTATGGGGCTATACAACTAGAGCAAGCGGCTTTAAAATTATTTCCTTTGGTCGATTATTCTACCGAAATTAAAGAGAAAGATTACGATAGCGTATATAGCAATACCAAATGGTTTGGCTGTTTGTATTTACAAAATCATCACCCATGAAGTGCAGGGACAGCGCGTATATACCTTGTTTGGCTTAAATGCGGAGGCCATGGTGAGCAATAAAAAGCTCTTAGATGTGCTGGTGATGACCGATAATGGCCCTGTTTTTGGATATCCATTATTTAGTATGAACAGCCTTGGCGGATCAGAGTTTTACAGAAAGCGTTTTGTGATGGAGTATAAAAAAGACGTGCAAGCATCGTTGAATTACGATAAGGAGATGAAGATGATCTATTTCGATAAATTGGTTTCTCAAGTCAATGATCCTAATCGTAAATATACCTATGTGCCTAGCGGACAGTACGATGGATTTAGATGGGAGGAAGATCACTGGCAATATGTGAGTGATTTTATGCCGGCTTTAAATTTGAAAGACGGAGAAGCACCTACAAAATAATGCTTTGAAAATAAAAAAATGGGTGTATATTTGCGCTCTCAAAAATGGTCTCGTAGCTCAGCTGGATAGAGCAACAGCCTTCTAAGCTGTAGGTCTTTGGTTCGAATCCAAACGGGATCACGTAAAAAAGCTCAAAAAGAGTAAACAGCTTTGTTTATGTTTCTTTTTGAGCTTTTTTGTTGCCCTTTTTCACCCAAAACACAAATTTTAGTTATAGGCAAAATCTATTTTGTTTGCATATAAAAAATCGCATAAAAAACTTCTCTTTATTTGTTTTTTGTAGGTTGAATGTATTGCTGAAGTGTCTGCGTATAATCTTTAAATGCTTTAATTCCCTTTTGAGTTATTGAGCAAGTTGTCAAAGGATACTTTCCTTTAAATGATTTTTCAATTTTAATGTAATGAGCCTGTTGGAGTTTGTCTAACTGTACACTGATATTACCAGCACTTGCATTCGTTTTCTCTTTTATAAAAGAAAACTCTGCTTCCTCCACACTTATTAGTAACGAAATGATGGCCAAGCGTAGTTGCGAATGCAATAATGGGTCTAATTCTTTAAACATTTTTTCTAATCCGTTTATGCTGCTTCTTTTTCTAATTTACGTAATAAAATTCCTGGGATAAGATAAGCAAATAAAACACCTGCTGCTAATAAAAGTAATTGCGTTTCGAAAGATACAAAGAAAGCTATAGCTGCTGCAATCCAACAAATAATTGATCCAACTATAAATGCGCTTATTTTTAATGCACTTCCCGAAATATAGGTACTTATTGCATAAAGGCATAAAACAACAGGGTAGGTATTCAATTGTAATTTATTGGCATTTATAAGCACAATGAATAGGCTGATGCCAAAAGCAAACCACATATGATTTAATACTTGCTCAATATGAGTTTTACTTGTTGCTTTTTTTTGCTGTTTTCTGATGAATACTAGTTGAAGTAAAGTAGCTGTTGGAATTAGAATAGCCCATCCGATAGCATTATATTCGTTGTGGTTAAGTAATAATACATATTGTATAAGGCTAGCTATCATCACAGCTGATCCCCAAATAATGTAGAAAGGACTGTCATCATAAAAACGACGTTGAGCTGTTTTAATCATTTGAGCAATCAAATCAAGTTGTTGTTGAGGTGTATTTTCCATTTTACTTTGGTTTTAATTTTACAAATGTAAATTAGTTTATGATATAAACCAAATTAATTTATTAGTTATTGTTATTAAAAGTGATTAGATAATCTTGTTCAAACCCTAATTATTATTTTTATATTTTATCAAATTCCTTACATTTGAATATGCAGGCATCCTCCACTATAAAATCCTTTTCTAGCTTTAGCTGGTATGATTTTTGTAATCCTACAACAGCTGATTTGCAAGCAATAGCTAGCCAATATCAATTGGATTATTTTCAGATTATGGATAGCTTAGAAGTGGGGCATTTGCCTAAATACGAGCATCAAGCCAGCTATAATTTCTTAATTCTTCGTGCCTATACCGCTCAGCCCACTGATCGGGTAAATAGCATTGCTGATAGCTCTAATAAAATTGCCTTCTTTTACAAAGAAGATCAACTCATTACTATTCATAGAACTCCCTTTGCTTTTTTAGCAGGTTTAAAAAGTGATTATCCTTCTTGCGAATCGCTTTTACTGGCTATGATAAAAGCTATGGTAGATAGCTATAATGAGCCCTCTAAATTATTGAGCGATCAGATAGATGCCAT
>JAURLW010000084.1 GCA_030831005.1 Bacteroidota bacterium | reverse complement strand
TTATTTTAGCTTTTCATATTTATATAAATAATTTAATTTATTTTGCACCGCAATTTAAAATTGCTTAGTGTTAATTATAAATTTTGTTGGTTGTTATTATAGTGATTAATTAAAGTTGACTTATATAGAAAGAACTTAATTATCCTGTTTATTAATATCCCGTTTCGTTAGTGTTTTATTTTAAAAGTAAATTATATGAAAAAGTTATTCGTTGCTATTATGCTATTTCCTTTTGTCATTCCATCAAATGCACAAAATTGTTTGAATCTTCAATTTACAAAAGACACCCTTTATTTTTGTGCCGCGGAGAGCAAGATGATGCCATTGACCATTAGCGGGCAGAATTTTGTACCCTTAGATACCATTTGGGGAGCCAATGGTTTTTATATAGGTAAAACCATTACCCCTGTATTCACAGATACGGCTACTGAAGGATATTATTCGCTATGTATAAAAAGTTTGTCAACTCAAAATTTGCTAATGAATGGAGATTTTTCTTTAGGTAATCAAAATTTTCAGTCTAGCTATCAGAGCTATGTAAGCACTGCTGCTAATATGATGCCGGCTAGTCATTATTTCGTTGGCAATAACCCTAACGCTATTCATCCAGATTATTTATCAATGGGCGACCATACTACTGGAACAGGGAATATGTTTATATGCAATGCCTCTGATACCGCAAATGTTGTGGTTTGGCAACAGTCTATTACGGTTGTCCCGCATACCGATTATGACTTTTCTACTTGGGTGGCTACCGTTTTAAATACCGATCCTAATCCAGCTCAATTACAATTCTCCATTAATGGTGTACTTATTGGGCCCGTATTTAATGCCAATGCAACTGGTAATATTTGGGAGCAATTCCATGCTGTTTGGAATAGCGGCAATGCTACTACAGCATTGATTTCTATTGTTAATCAAAATACCATTGACGAAGGAAATGATTTTGCTTTAGATGATATTGCGTTTAATGAGTATTGCATTTCTAAAGATTCTTTTTATTTGAAAGTTAATAAAGCAACATATTCCATTAATAAATTCTCTGCTTGTACAGAAGACTCTGTTTATTGCTCACTAACAGGTATAGGCGCTTTACCATCTGCAGTTCATTGGAGTTTTGGTGATGGTCAGTTTTCTTCTCTTGCAAGTGTAGCGCATATCTATCCGTTGCAGGGTACTTATAAGCTGGTGCTTACATACCAAATGCCCGGTTGTCCGAGTATGCAGGATAGTACCTTTATAGATACACATCATGCTTTGCAGGCAGGAATCAATTTATCGGCAAATCCTATTGATATCAAAGATGTTTTATATTGTCAAAGTAATTCTACAGGTGCCATTACGAATTACGAATGGTTTACGGGGGATAATAAATTCTACTCGGGCATTAGCATTGCACATAGCTACAAAATGCCGGGTACTTATACCATTACACATATCGTAAGCGATTCGATGTCTTGTAGCGATACCGCAAGGGTAGAACTCGTTGTAACAAGCAATACGCATTTCTTTGTGCCTACTGCTTTCAGTCCAAATGCTGATGGAGTCAATGATGTTTTTAGAGTTAAAGGTGATTATGAACAAATGAATACCTTTGATTTGTCGGTCTATAATAGATGGGGTCAATTGCAATTTCAAACCAATAATCCGAATGCTTATTGGGATGGAACATTTGGTGGTATAGCAGCCGAATTAGGTACTTATTTTTGGGTATTAGATCTTCAATTTAAAGGACAAAAAGTTGCAACTCAATACAAAGGTGATGTTGTATTATTAAGATAGGTGTTTAGATGTTAAAATAAAAAATGACCCTCAAAGGGTCATTTTTTATTTGCCTAACCAATTAAGTGCATTCTTATACAATAATTGCTCTTTCAATTGTTTGTCGAAAGGCATAGATTCAATGAGTTGGCCTGGATGATGTTCGCCTAATGGGAAAGGGTAATCGCTGCCCATACAAATTTTATCGGCACCCATCGTATCAATAATATAAGTTAAGGCTTTAGGATCATGCACGAGAGCATCTATCCAAAATTTGCCTAAGTAGTTTTTAGGATTTTCTTCGTTATCTATTGCACATAAATCGGGGCGTACCAAAAATCCATGTTCTATGCGACCAATGGTGAACGGGAAAGAACCACCTCCATGAGCAAAGGCCACTTTTAATTTTGGGAATTTTGTAAATACACCTCCAAAAATCATAGAGCTAATAGCACGCGCAGTTTCTGCAGGCATACCTACCAACCAAGGCAACCAATAACGTTGCATTTGATCTTCACCCATCATTTCCCAAGGATGTACAAAAATTGAGCAGTTAAGTCGCTCAGCGGCTTCCCATAAAGGAAAAAAATAAGGATCACTTAAGTTCCTGCCATTTATATTGGAGCCAATTTCTATGCCGGCCAATTGAAGGCTTTGCATACAACGTTCTAATTCTCTAATAGATAAGTCTATGTCTTGCAAAGGCAGGGTGCCTAATCCTATAAATCGATCAGGATGCAATTGACAGGATTGTGCAATATGGTCGTTGAAGAAACGAGCTGTTTCTAAACCATCTTGTGGTTTTGCCCAATAATTAAATAAAACAGGAATAGTAGAAAGTACTTGAACGGAAACTTCGGTCATATCCATTTCCTTCATTCGCACGCTGGTGTCCCAGCAATTTTGTTCTACTTCTCTAAATACTTTATCGCCTTTGATCATTTTTGCACAACCAGGACAATGGTGTTCTAAATGAATAAATTCGCCATACCCAAACTTTTGAAAATAGTTAGGGATATGCTCCGGCATGATATGCGTATGGATATCTATCTTCATTATTCGTTTACTAATTCATATACAATAGCAGCACCTTGTCCTACACCAATGCACATAGTAGCAATGCCATATTTAGCTTTACGTTTTTTCATTTCATGCAATAGGGTAGTAGAAATACGTGCGCCACTTGCACCTAATGGATGGCCTATGGCAATAGCACCACCATTTACATTTACTTTATGAGTATCGATACCTAATTCTTGTATGCAGGCTAAGCTCTGCGAAGCAAAGGCCTCATTCAGTTCAAATAAATCGATATCTGCAATGGATAAACCAGCGCGTTGCAATGCTTTGCGCACTGCCGGTACCGGACCAATGCCCATTACCGAAGGGTCTACACCAGCAATAGCCATACTTTTTATCTTAGCCATTGCCTTTAGTTCATATTGGGCTAAGGCCTCTTTGTTGACTAATAATAAAGCACTTGCACCATCGTTAATGCCACTGCTGTTGCCAGCTGTAACACTACCTTCTTTTTTAAACGCAGGTTTTAATGTACCTAGTGCTTCTAAAGTAGAAAGTCGAGGATGCTCATCTTTATCAAAGTGGAGTGTTTTTCCTTTTCCTAAGCTTACGGTATAAGGTACGAGCTCGTCTGCAAATTGCTGAGCTTCATGAGCCGCTTGGTATTTTTCTTGACTATTTAAGGCAAAGGCGTCTTGTGCGGCTCTGCTTATCGACCATTGAGTAGCCACATTTTCAGCTGTTTCACCCATGGTATAAGGATGATACTTTTCGCTTAAAGTAGCATTTATAAAACGCCAACCCATAGTGGTATCAAATAGTGCCTGATTGCGTGCAAAGGCATTTTCTGCTTTGCCCATCACAAAAGGTGCACGCGACATACTTTCTACACCACCTGCAATATATACAGCGCCATCGCCACACATAATAGCGCGACTAGCATCCATAATAGCTTGCAAGCCCGATGCGCATAAGCGATTTACCGTATTGCCACCAACACTAGTAGGTAGGTCGGCCAATAAAGCAGCCATACGGGCAACATTTCGATTGTCTTCTCCAGCCTGATTAGCAGCGCCTGCAATAACATCTTCAATAGCATCTAGCGATAAAGAAGGATTGCGTTGCACTAATGCTTTGATAACATGAGCTAATAAATCATCTGGACGAACCGATGCTAAAGCGCCACCATATTTTCCAATCGGTGTACGAACGGCATCAACAATAAAAACTTCTTGCATAAAATAAAATTAAGCGTTTGCTAAAGCTTGAGTTAAGTCGGCAATAATATCTTCTACATTTTCTAAACCTACACTCATACGAATCAATCCATCGCTAACGCCAAATTCTAAGCGCTTTTCGCGAGGTACGCCCGCATGGGTTGTAGATGCAGGATGCGATAACAAGGTATCACAAGTGCCTAAAGAAACTGCATGGGTTAATAATTGTAAACTATTGATGAAACGTTTTCCAGCTTCCAATCCACCTTTTAATTCAAAACTCATCATAGCACCTGCATGTTTCATTTGTTTCATTGCCGTTGTATGATCAGGGTGCGATGCTAAGCCCAAATAATAAACTGTTTCTACTGCTGGGTGTGCTTCTAAAAATGCAGCCACTTGCTCCCCATTAGTGCAATGGCGTTCCATGCGCAAAGAGAACGTGCGTAAACCATTCGTTAATAAAAATGCTTCGAATGCATTAGAGTTGGCACCCAAAAGATTTTTTGTTTTATTGATAACCGTTTTCATACGGTCTAGATCTTTCCCTATTAAGATACCGCCTACAGCCGTACCGTGTCCGTTTAAATATTTTGTAGTAGAGTGCATAACAAAATCTACACCATATTTAAAAGGCTGCGTGAGGTAAGGGGTAGCAAAAGTATTATCGGCACAAACGATCAAGTTATTTGCTTTACCAATTTGAGTTAAGACTTCTAAGTCTACACATTGAATGGTAGGGTTAGCCGGCGTTTCGATATACATCATTTTAATAGCAGCATCAGCAGCAATAGTTGCTTTTACTTTTTCGATATCATGAAAATCGATGATGATAATCTCTATACCTAAATTACAAATTACTTTGTCTAACAACTCTTGGGTACCACCATATAAAGAGTGGTGAGACAACATTTTGTCGCCTGCTTTCAGATTGCCTAAAAGCATAGTAGCAATAGCGCCCATACCAGAGGCATGAAGTATAGCTTTTAATTGTAACGGATTTCCTTTTTCGTCTTGGATACCATACGCTTCCATCATCGCAATACGATCTTCAGCTTCATTTACCGTAGGGTTGCCAAAGCGGCCATAAGCATAGCCGGGGGTTTTGCCAGAGAAGATAGCATCGCCATGCTCGGCACTATCAAAAGTATAAGTGCTAGTAGCATAAATAGGCGTAAGGTGAGCGCGTTTAGCATCGAGTTGATGACCGCCATGAATACAAACGGTATCAAATCCAAGTTGCTTATTTTGAGACATAAAAAAGGGGTTTTGTGAATGAATACACAAAGGTGCTTTTTTTTACTCAAATGCGCAAGAATAAAGGTAAAAGATTGAAGAATTGAGCAGCTTTAAGTTATCCGTTGCTATGCTTATACATCCCCTATTTTGGAGCTTTCTTTGGATGTTTTGCTTCAAGTGCCGTAAAGCGATCCTTCATACGATAGTATTTAGTTTTCCAATAGGTAATTTCTGCTTGTGCTTGCACGTAATTTTGTTCCAATTGCTTAAAGAGTTTGTATTCATTTTGCTCAGTGTTTAGAAAAAAAGGACCCTGAAGTAATATGCTCTTTCACTAAAACAAAAAAGCAACTCCTAGGAGTTGCTTTTTTTTGTTTGCTTGTTGTACTAATTTATTTTACTTCTTCAAATTCAGCATCAGCTACATTATCATCTTGTTTTTCGTTAGCTGCACCTTCGGTAGCCGCTCCTTCTTGTGGGTTGCCAGCATACATATGTTCGCTTGCCGCAGACCATGCTGTATTTAAGGTTTCCATAGCTGCGTCTATACCTGCTAAATCTTCTGCTTTGTGTGCGTCTTTCAAAGCTTGTAGTGCTTTTTCAATAGCTTCTTTTTTGTCTGCAGGAATTTTATCTGCATTATCTTTCAATTGTTTTTCTGAATTGAAGATTAAGCCATCAGCCATATTTAATTTTTCTACACGCTCACGAACTGCTTTGTCGGCCTCTTCGTTTGCTTTAGCTTCGTTTTTCATTTTTTCAATTTCCTCTTTGCTCAAACCAGAACCCGCTTCGATACGGATATTTTGTTGTTTGCCAGTGCCTTTGTCTTTAGCCGTTACATGTAAAATGCCATTCGCATCAATATCAAAGATTACTTCAATTTGAGGTACGCCTCTTTGTGATGGTGGAATACCATCTAAGATGAAACGACCTAAAGATTTATTGTCCTTAGCCATTGGGCGTTCACCTTGCAATACATTGATTTCTACACTAGGTTGATTATCTGCAGCTGTAGAGAAAGTTTCACTTTTCTTAGTTGGGATAGTTGTATTTGACTCAATTAAGCGTGTCATTACACCGCCCATGGTTTCAATACCTAAGCTTAATGGAGTAACGTCAAGTAATAAAACGTCTTTTACATCACCACTTAATACACCACCTTGAATAGCGGCACCAATTGCTACCACTTCATCAGGATTCACCCCTTTGTTTGGTTTTTTACCAAAGAATTTCTCTACTACTTCTTGAATTTTAGGAATACGTGTAGATCCACCAACTAAGATAACTTCATCGATATCGCTTGTATTCAAACCAGCATCTTTTAATGCTTTACGGCAAGGCTCTAATGTACGCTCTACTAAGCTATCGGCTAATTGCTCAAATTTTGCACGAGACAATTTGCGTACTAAGTGCTTAGGTACTCCGTCTACTGCAGCGATATAAGGCAAATTGATTTCTGTTTCTTGAGAAGAAGACAATTCAATTTTTGCTTTTTCAGCCGCTTCTTTCAAACGTTGCCAAGACATTGGGTCTTTACGAAGATCAATAGCTTCATCATTTTTAAATTCAGCAGCTAACCAATCCATAATCACTTTATCAAAATCATCACCACCTAAGTGCGTATCACCGTTAGTTGATTTTACTTCAAATACACCATCGCCTAATTCTAAGATCGATACATCGAAAGTACCACCACCTAAGTCGAACACTACAATTTTGCTATCTGTATGTTGTTTGTCCATACCATAAGCCAATGCAGCTGCTGTAGGCTCATTAATAATACGACGCACATTCAATCCTGCAATTTCACCAGCTTCTTTAGTTGCTTGGCGTTGTGCATCGTTAAAGTATGCCGGTACGGTAATAACCGCTTCGCTAACTTCTTGACCAAGAAATTCTTCAGCTGTTTTCTTCATTTTTTGAAGAATCATAGCAGAAATTTCTTGCGGTGTATACATGCGATCTTCAATTTGTACACGTGGAGTATTATTATCTCCTTTTTGTACTTGATAAGAAGAATCGGCAATATCAGTGCCTACTTCATCAAATCTACGTCCCATAAAACGTTTGATAGACATAATGGTGTTCGTAGGGTTGGTAATCGCTTGACGTTTTGCAGGATCACCTACTTTACGCTCGCCATTTTTAAGAAAAGCAACAACGGATGGGGTCGTACGACGACCTTCGTCATTTGCAATTACAACTGCTTCATTGCCTTCCATTACAGATACGCAAGAGTTGGTGGTTCCTAAGTCAATACCAATAATTTTTCCCATAAAATATAAATTGTTTGTTTGTTTACAATGTTTGCTCTATCTATTTCAAAAAATGTGCCAAAATGGATATTGTGCAAATATGTCAGCAATTCTGACAAAGCATAACAAAAATGCCTCAACTAGAAGCAGTTAAGGCATTTTTAGGATATAAATTTATGCAAAGATGTCAACGGTCAGATAGTCCTTTGATATTCAAATTAATAGTTTCTGGATGTGTTTTTAGCGATTCGAAGCTGAAGGCGTCCATGCCAATATTGAATTTTCTTTTTACTGCCCTGCTGGTAAATATGCCGATTACATCGCTAGCAGTGCCGCTCGATTGTAAATTAGACCAGGTTGGTTTGATTTGGTCGGCCGTTAGGCCCTCGGTATTATTATTAATGAGGTTGTAGGTATACAAATCATTGCTTCCCGCCCAAATGAAAATATCGCTACTGTCGATATAGCGCTCAATATTTGCTGGTGCAGGGCCTATAGCATTTCTTATAGCCGTATAAAAAGAGGTTTTATAAGTGCCCATGACGATATTCTCTCTGGTATTAATGGAGGAAATTACACAGTTGTCATTGAAAACCCAATCTCGGAAATGTTCTGTAGTGGTGCCATTGGTAATATTTTTATCTACCCAATGAAAACGAATAATACCATTATAGAATTTTGCAAAATTAGGTGAACCAATACCTAATTCGTAACGAGCAAATTGATTGACATCTCTGAAGCGAATTAAATAACTAGGGTCAAAATCAATTTCATTAACAGTAAATTTTGTGCTGTCTTTAGCAATGATTGG
>JAURLW010000083.1 GCA_030831005.1 Bacteroidota bacterium | reverse complement strand
GTGCCACATGCACACATGCATTTAGTGCCCTTGCAAACGGCTCAAGACATCAATTTTACCAATAAAACCATTGAAGTACCTAATAGTCGGCAAGAGCAGATTGCTCAGTTGTTGAAAACGAATTTAAAATAAAAGAGACGCGTTAGCGTCTCTTTTATTTTAGGGTAGTACTCCAAGCTTCTGCTTTATATTCAAATAGGGCTTTAGTTTTTACCCAGGTATCTTCAAAAAAAGCGGAAGTTCTATAATTAGCTAAAGCTTCTTCGCTAATCCAATGACTATAAGTAAAATGAATGCAAGGGTCTTTAATATCTTGCAACATATCAACACTTTGGCATCCTTCAAAAGAAGCAATTTGTTCTTTTCGCTCCTCAAAGAGTTGATGAAAGGCTCCAATATGTTCGGGTTTAAAGTGCATTTTTACGATGCGAATGATCATTTGAATTGTAATTTAAGGGTGCTATATATTAAATGATCTTTTCTTTGTACGCTAAGACCAAAAGTATTAGCAGCATGTCCGAGTATTTGTACAATTTCTAAAAACCCCGCTTCATTAAATCTGCAAATTTTAGATCCAGGTTCATGTGAATGATAGTCGGTGCTGATTTCATGAATCTCAGATGTTCTTGAAAAAGTTAGCGTAAAGTTGCGTTTGTTCCAGTTTTCTTCCCACTCTTTTTTCGTAAAATTGATAATGATATTGCCAAAAGCATCAATAAAAAGTACATGACAATCTAGTGTATTGCCTTTAGCAAAGGATGGTAAGAAAACACTTTTGCTATTATTAGTTACCTCTGGGAAATTAGCTAGATCTATGGTGTTCAACTGAATTGCTTGACAAATAGGAATAATAGCTTTTATCCAATCGGTAATAAAAATTCCCTTTTCTAGAGTAGCTATTTTATAGGAAGTAATTGCCTCTTTTTCAAAAAGAGAAGGTATTATATCATTGTCGGCACTAATAAAATAATGACCATCTGCTTTATGTAAAATAATGGCTGGTGGCTTACCTTGAAACAACCCAATGAATATAAGATGAATGCTATTTTGAGGATAAAATTTGTAATTGCTAAGCGTTAAATAGGCAGCTTCAGCCACATTATTAGTGCTTACCTGATGTGATACATCAATAAGTTGTGTAGAAGGTATTTGTTGTAATAAAACACCTTTTATTTTAGAAATCGAACTAGAATTCGATCCGAAATCTGAAAGCAAGCTAATGCAATGCATAGGATAATGATAACTATTCTTGTACGCAAAGGTACGAATTGACATTTAGAAACAATATTTATTATTCCGTATTCGTTATGCTTACAATAGATTATTTTTGTAAAAACTATTGATTTTTCAGCCATACATGCGTACCTACTTCGTATATATTATTATTGTTTTTGTACTTTGGAGTTGTAAAAAAACGAGTGTGTCAGATCCTTCTGACTATATCTCGTTTTCTACAGATACCCTATCCTTTGATACGGTTTTTACAAGTCAAGGTAGTTTTACCTTACCCTTAAAAATATACAACCCTCAAAATAAAACAATTGTCCTTAATAGTATCAAGCTATTGCAAGGTGCAGCTTCTCCATTTAAATTAAATATTAATGGTATAGCTAGTATTGAAGAGCAAAATATTACCATGCAAGCTAAGGATAGCATGTATGTTTTTGCTACCGTTAATATCAATCCTAATGTTTCGAATTCCCCTTTCTTAGTTGAAGATAAACTAGTTGTCAGTTTTAATAACCGAGTATTCGAATTGCCATTGCAAGCAAGAGGGCAAAACGCTTATTATATTGTTGATAGCACTTTGCAAACGCAAACTTGGAAAACAGATAAGCCCTATGTTATTATACGTAATGCGGCAGTAGATGAAAATCAAACCCTCACTATTCCAGCAGGATGCCGTGTATATATGCATGCAGATTCGCGCTTATTTGTTTTGGGTACGCTAGAAGTACTAGGCACTAAAAAAGATAGTGTAGTCTTTCAAGGAGATCGATTAGATCGTAGTTATTTTGGTGGAAAAGATTACCCAGGCGAATGGGGTGGTATTTATTTTACTTCTTTTAGTAAAAACAATATTATTCAATATGCTATTATCAAGAATGGAGGTGCTAGTACTAAATTAGGAACGGGTAGTTTTATTCCAGCCACTATTCAAGTGAATCCAGATTCTGTTTTAAGTGCTACTCCGCAACTCACGTTGAAAAATACCATCATTAAAAATTCCTTTGGCTATGGAATTATAAGTTTTGGAGGAGAAATTTATGCAGAAAATTGTTTGCTCCATGATTGTAGCGCGAGTGTTTTGGCTATTCTCCAAGGGGGAAACTATAATTTCTTGAATTGTAATTTCTTGAATATACCCGGACAAACATTGGCAAAGACCACTCATGTGGATCAACCTTTATTAGCCTTGTTAAATTACTATGATATTGATAATGTCAATTATGTATCTGGTAATTTGTCTGCAAATTTTACTAACTGTTTGTTATGGGGTTCTTTATCCGACGAAACGTTTATTAATAAAAAAAACGGAGCAACTTGCTCCGTTCAATTGTCTAATTGTATGATAAAACAACAAAGCAGTCTTCCTACTTTTGTTACTCAGAATAATAATTTATTTAATAAAGATCCTTTATTCACCAGCCCAAGTGCGCTTAACTTTATTCCTAAAGCAAACTCGCCTTTAATAGGAGCGGGTATCACATTAAGTCAGTATACCAAAGACTTAGCGGATAAAACAAGAACAACACCATACGACATAGGTTGTTACAACCACTAAGTTATTAATTAGTAATTTTTGGAATGGCTAATTTAAACCATTCTGTAAATTCATGAGGTGCTGAATTTATTCTATTCTTTAATTCATCAAGAGCTACAAATTCATAGTCCATTACTTCTTCTTCATTAGCATGAATAGAGCCATCATAAATACCTTTATAAATATGGTCGTATTCATTTTCAATTAGGTCATTTCCAACACTACTTTTGTAACGAAGGGTAAACAGGTTTTGCAATGGGCAATCAAATCCTAATTCTTCTTTTAGGCGTCTGTGTGCAGCTTGTAAGGTGCTTTCTCCAGGCATTGGGTGAGAGCAGCAAGCATTGGTCCATAAACCACCCGAATGGTATTTGTTTAAAGCTCTTTTATGTAAGAGCATTTCTCCTTTTTGATTAAAAATAAAAATGCTAAAGGCTCTATGTAATTGTCCACTTTTATGAGCTTCTAATTTTTCACAAGTACCTATCCATTCATCTTTTTCGTTTACTAGTATGACGTGGTTGTTAATTTGTTTCATAGCGTCTTAAATTAAATTGGCTTTAAAAATTAGTTTAGATTGAAATACAATGAATAATTTATGAAAATTATTTACGCGAATTCTTTTTTCAATAACATGAATAGCGCGTGTATTTTTAATTTTTCTAAATAAGCAGTAATAGTATTGGTAAGCGGTATATACGCCAAATCGGGCACCATTAGGCAGCTTTCTGATACCTTCCAGGCTGTCTTTAAAATCTTGCTCAATATCCGCCTCAATTAGTTTTTTAGAGGCTTCATTAAATTCATAACTAGTTAGTTGAGGAAAATAATTTCTATTGAGATCTATTTTGTCAGCTTGTAAGTCACGTAAGAAATTTATTTTTTGAAAAGCTGCGCCTAATTTTTTTGCTGCCGGTTTTAGTTGCTCATATTGAGTGATATCACCGTTACAAAATACACATAAGCACATAAGGCCCACTACTTCTGCAGATCCATAAATATATTCGTTCAATTCTTCAGTGGTAGTATAATCTGTTTTCTGAAGATCTAATTCCATGCTATGCAAGAACGCTTTTATTAAGCTATGGGGTATAGTATAATCGTTTACTGTTTTTTGAAAACTATTTAAAATTGGATTTAAGCTGATACCTCTTTCAATAGCCAACCAAGTTTCCTTGGTAAATTCTTCTAATAAAGTAGCTTTATCGAAATCATGAAAGGTATCTACAATTTCATCGGCATATCTGACAAATCCATAAATATTGTATATCGGTTGTCTGATGTTTTTATCTAACAAACGAATAGCAGTAGCAAAAGAAGTGCTATATGCTTTAGTTACCAATTTGCTACAATCGTGAGCGGTGGATTGAAATAGTTGTATCAATTGTTTAAGTTTTTAAGCGTTAATTGAGCAGCTAATTTTCCGGAGATAATTGCTGGTGGCACACCTGGGCCAGGTACTGTTAATTGG
Source organism: Bacteroidota bacterium (assembly GCA_030831005.1). Lineage (GTDB taxonomy): Bacteria > Bacteroidota > Bacteroidia > Chitinophagales > Chitinophagaceae > CAIWHF01. The sequence continues at coordinate 6,470 of JAURLW010000083.1, read as the reverse complement.
CCCGCATAAATTAAATTATGGAGATGTTTATTTTTAATTGATGGTTTTAATATGGCTGTTTGGTCTAAGGTATTAGCAAGGCCATAGGCATTTCCTTTAAATGCATGATAATCGGCTATAAAGTTTTTGGCAGCGTAGATGCGTTTATAAACAATATGGCTTTCAATATCTTCTCCAAAATGTTTTTCTAGTTTGGCCATTGCTTTCTTGAAATAAGCTTCTTTAATTTCTTCTGTATCTATTAATCCTGGAGCTGTAGGAATCAGTACCATAAGATTTTCATTTCCTTCTGGAGCAACACTAGGATCGCTTGCAGAAGTGCAGTTTACATACATCAAGGGATCACTTGGCCACTGAGGCTGAGTATATAGTTCTTGTGCGTGTTGATCAAATGGAGCATCAAAAAGAAGATTATGATGTAGGATGTTTTTTAATTTTTTATTAATGCCTAAATACATTAATATACTTGACGGAGCCATCTTTCTTTTCTCCCAATAGTCGTCAGTATAATTTCTGTAAGTTGATGCTAATACTGCCGTTTCTATATGATGATAATCGCAAGCTGCAATAACAGCATCTGTAGGGTATGTGTTTTTATCGGTTCTGATCTTACTGATCGATTTATTTTGGTATTCGAAGGATAGTACAGATTCATTAAATTTAAATTGTACGCCTAAATTCATCGCCAGTTGTTGCATCCCTTTAACTAGCTCCGTCATGCCACCCATGGGATACCATGTACCTAATTTCATATCTGCATAGTTCATAAGACTGTAGAGTGCAGGTGTATTTTTAGGAAGTGCTCCAAGAAATAAGATTGGGAATTCTGCTATTTGAATCAACTTAGGGTTGCTGAAATATTTTCTTACGTGGGTGTGTATGGAGGTCAATAAATCTATTTTAAAAACGGATTTGGCAACATCTAAAGTAAAAAATTCTGTTATTGATAAGCCTGGCTTTTCTACAAACTTGTGAATCCCTACTTCATATTTATAAGCAGCCTCTTTTAAAAATAATTCTAATTGATTGCCTGCACCTTTTTCTAAAGATTCGAAAACTGCTTTTAACTCCGTAAAGTTTGCTGGTAAGGGCAATTGTAAATCTTCCCATAATACTTGGTAGGAAGGATCGAGTCGTATAAGTTGATAAAAGTCGTTGGGCTGTTTGCCAAAATCTTTAAAAAAGGATTCAAATATATCAGGCATCCAATACCAGCTTGGTCCCATATCAAAGGTAAATCCAGCTGACTCAAAACTACGTGCTCTGCCACCTGCTTGTTCGTTTTTTTCTATGACAGTAACTTGATGGCCTTCCTTAGCCATATATGCTGCTGCAGAAAGGCCTGCAAACCCACTTCCTATAATTGTAATGTGCTTCAAATCTTATCTTTCTAATTGTGTTACGAGTGTTTTTCTTGCAAAGTGTATTCTACTTTTAATGGTTCCTATTGGTTCTTTTGTAATGTCTGCAATCTCTTGGTATTTATATCCTGCATAATATAGTTCAAAAGAAAATTGTAAAGGCTTAGGTAAAGCGTCAATTGCTTTTTTGATTTCTTGCATGCGCATTTGGTTCCATCCTTCGTTGTATGCTGCTTTACCGGTTTCGTATTGTTGTAAATCTGAAGGCGCCTCGCTACTTACTTTTGTAAATCGTTTATTCTTTCTGTAATTATTGATGAAAATATTACGCATGATGGTGTACAACCATGCTTTCAAATTAGTTCCGAACTGATATTTGTCTCTATAAAGGAGAGCTCTTAAGAGCGTTTCTTGAAAAAGATCTTTAGCATCTTCACTATTGTGTGTTAAAGATACAGCAAAAGGTCTTAAAAAGTCCGTATGGTATTGAATAACCGTATTAAAATCAGTACTCGTCATTTTGTTTAATTTTTTATAAAGCAAACTTAAACAAAATTTTGAATAAATAACATAGATTTTGTTTATACTTTTATATATAAAAGTTAAACAAGATTAGGCTATATTGTTATAAATGACTGATTTTACGTCACTTAGGCTAAAAAGATATTGAATATTTTTGTATAACTTTAGCTTCTTTCCCTTCAACAAACTGCCAGATACTAGCACCTGAGCATTTGGGAAGGATTTGTGAGTGATTTCAATAAATCGTTTAACGTCAAAGGAGTCGGTAACTGATGTGAGGTGAATATAAACATGGGTCGGTGCTTTAACTTGGCACACGTATATAGCATCTTTTATAGGTGTATTGGCACCTAAGTATATTGTTTCTACACCTTGTGCTTTCAATAAATATTGAACATATAACAAGGCAAGATCATGAATTTCGCCTTCCGGCAAAAATAATAGCACTTTTGAGTCTTTGCTTACTGGAGTTGAAAGTTGTTCGTATGCTACGGCTATTTTTCTGGTTATGATATTCGAGGTTAAATGTTCTTGTGCAGGATTTAATCGATTAGTCATCCACATAATCCCTATTTTCTCAAGGAAATGAAATAATAATTCTTCTATTAATTGCGGGATGCCATTCTTGTCAATAAAGGATTGAATTGTTTTTTCAATAGCCACCGTATCTAAATCGATCGTATAACTGATGAGTTCATTTACAATAGCTTCCAGTTTGAATTTGGGGTCATTGATTTTACTAAGAAGAGAGCTTATATTCTCTTCGGTCATACTCTTAATCTTAGAAATTTTATAGCCATAATTATTCAGCATAGAAATCTGCAAGGCTAATTTCAAATCAGTAGCATCGTAATAGCGAATGTTGGTTGCAGTACGTTTAGGCACTATAATCTGATAGCGTTGTTCCCATATTCTAAGGGTATGTGCTTTTATACCCGTGAGATTTTCTAAATCACGGATACTAAATTTATTTTGCGCTAATTCTAATTCTGTAGTTGCTTCCATATGCTTCATTTTATCCTTCTAACAGGCATCTTGTTAATTAAATAGAGCTTCAATTTTATGATATCGATAATCGAAAATTTGATTTAGTTGTCGTTTTACAAATAACCAATGGGCAATTTGACCTAATATACCTAAGGGTAATTCATAATGGACAATATCCGTCATTTCTACTCCTTTTTCGGTAGCGGTGAAATGATGTTGATGATGCCACATTTTGTAGGGTCCTCTGCGTTGTTCATCGATAAAATATCGATGTTTTTCTACTGCTGTAATTTCGGTCATCCAAAACAAGGGTATTTTGGCAATTGGTGCCACACTATAGGTAATCATTTGTCCAGCATAGATATCATCACTTGTATCCATGGTTTTAATCACAAAATTCATATAAGATGGCGTGATCGCAGTCAAGTTGGAAGGATCTTTAAAGAAATCCCACAAGGTTGCTATATCTGCAGGAATGACTTGCTTTCTTATCATTTTATATATTGCCATACTCCGTCCATTTCGCTAATAACAAAAAGCGAACTAAATTGTTGAGATTAGTTCGCTTTCCTTTTATTTGGACAATTTCTTTATTGAACGATAGTGCCAATTGCTTTGCCGGTAACCACATCGAGTAAATTACCTGCTTGATTCATATCAAAAACTATAATAGGTAGTTTATTCTCTTGACAAAGAGTAAAGGCCGTCATATCCATAACTTTAAGCTCTTTACTGATTACTTCTTGGAAACTTAATTGGGTATACTTAGTTGCATTTGGGTTCTTCTCTGGATCTTCGCTGTAGATGCCATCAACACGTGTACCTTTTAAGATAACATCAGCATTAATTTCTATTGCTCTTAGTGAACCAGCAGTATCTGTTGTAAAATAGGGATTGCCCGTACCAGCACCAAAAATAACTACTCTGCCTTTTTCTAGATGTCTAATGGCTCTTCTACGAATATAAGGCTCAGCAATTTGCTCCATTTTAATAGCACTTTGTAAGCGGGTTTTAACACCAGCTTTTTCTAATGATGCCTGCAAAGCCATACCATTAATCACGGTAGCTAACATGCCCATATAATCGCCTTGTGCACGCTCAATACCTGTTTCTGCTTCATTCATGCCTCTGTAAATATTACCACCTCCAATAACGATAGCTACTTGCACACCGATGTCTGTAATTGTTTTAATGTCTTTAGCATAGAGTTCTAACATTTTTGGATCTAATCCAAAATTGCGATCTCCCATTAAGGATTCTCCTGATAGTTTTAATAAAATTCTGTTGTACTTAGGTAGCATAGGGACTTGCTTTTTTGCAAAATAAGAAAAATATTTAGGACAATTAATATAAATGGTAGAGGGTAAAGAAATTATTTATTTGAACACTGTCTTTAGAGCCTTTATATTGATTTACAAAATTGATGTAATAGGGACTTGTCAATTCTTTTCTTACTAACACAAAATAAGAGGGATTAGATTTGAAATAGTTGTAATTTTCTGATAGGCTGCTTTGTTCTGCTAATAAACTCGTTCGTTTTCCAGTATAAAGACTGAGTGCTCTCGGTTTACTAAATAAAATAAGACTAGTGTCAGGTATTGTAGTTTTGATAAAATTAAGTGCCTGTAAGTCGTTTTTAGCATATGGCGACCAACCCATATCGTTATTATGCGTTGCCCCTTCGATAGTATCATATTGCATCGCAATAAATAAAACACACGCAACGATAGCCATTTTTTTATTTAGTAAAGAAAGACAGAATGTTATTTTAATTGCTTGAAACCCTTTCAGTAAATAATAAAGCATCGGCAACCACATCGGGAATAGATAACGTAATCCCTGATGTACAGGGGTTATAAGCACCAATATAAGCATGCAAATAAATCCCCAATCTAGCAGAGATGCTTTCCAGCTTTTAATAAAACCAAAGAGACTCACGCCTAATAATGCTGTACCAATTAAGGTATAAAGAAGTTGTAAATGTTGATCAAAAGCCCAACCGGAGAAAAAACTAGGTAATAATGTACCCAAATAAATAATATTATCTACAATAATAAAGGTCCAGGTATGTTGCGTTTGCGTATAGAGTTGTTTGTAAAATCCAAGGGATGATAGGGTGTGTTGAGGACCAACACTATTGGAAATTAAATAAAAAAGTAGACAGGTAATACCTATGACAAAAGGATTTAAAAGTGCATGTTTAAATGAAAATGTTTGTTTGTTTTTTAAGTATTGGCTTATAAAAAACAATGCCTCAGCGCCCAAGAATACAATGGCTTGACTGCGTATTATAAATGCTAGTCCTAAAGCCAAACTCGCCCATATAATTGATTGCTTATTGACATCTTCTTTTGTGCGTTGATACAAATAGATACTACAAAACAATGCACATGGAATATCTGACAATATAAACTGTTTAAAATCTACTAGGTAATGGTGGTAAGCGCATATCAAGGTTATGCATAATGCAATTGACGAATGTGTGTAGCGGTTTAAAAATTTAAAGATGACCCATAACCATGCTAAGAGTAGCGTAGTGATCGATAAAAGAATTGGTTTTACTGCAAATCCCCAAATGCTTATTATTGGACTTATTAATAGTGGAAATCCATTTGGGTATGATGGTGGAGCGTATTCGCGATCTAATGAGTTGGATTCAAAATGCCATTGGAGGTAATTATTATCTTTTGCAAAATATTGCGCTTGATGAATGTACTGCGCAAAATCATCGCCCCAATTATGCGTTGTATTTACATTCAAAAAAAATAAAGGCAGCGTACAAAGTAAAAAATAAAGAGTATTTTTTTTCATGTTGCTATTGCCTTTAGAAAAGTCTGAGTAGAATATTAAGCTAAGAATGGCATTTTAACCACTTTTGCTTTTATGGCTTTGTCTCTAATCATAATATAGATTTCGCTGCCTTCTGCACTAAATTCTTTGCTTACATAAGCCATTCCGATTGCCTTTTGCAAACTAGGTGATTGTGTACCAGAGCAAACATGGCCTATAGTGTTTCCTTGTGCATCTTGAATGCTATAATGATGACGAGGGATACCTCTGTCAATCATTTCAAAGCCTACTAATTTTCTAGTAATGCCAGCTTCTTTTTGTTTTTCTATGATGTCTTTTGCGGTAAATTCTTTAGTGAATTTAGTAATCCATCCCAATCCAGCTTCTAATGGAGAAGTGGTATCGTCAATGTCATTTCCATACAGGCAATAACCTTTTTCTAAGCGAAGCGTATCTCTTGCAGCAAGACCAATGGCTTGCATGCCATGTGGCGCACCTACTTTAAATAAAGCATCCCAAACTGTTTGCGCATCGTTATTTTTATCTTCAAAATAAATTTCAACACCACCACTACCCGTATAACCGGTTGCACTGATTAATACATTCTCAACACCTGCAAGGGTTGCTCTTGTGAACGTATAATAATTTAAATTAGTAATGTCGGTATCGGTTAATTGCTGAACATACTTAATTGCATTAGGACCTTGTATGGCAAGCAAAGCAGTTTTATCTGAAATGTTATGCATTTCTACTTGTTTGGTATTGTGTTTTACCAACCAATTCCAATCTTTCTCAATGTTAGAGGCATTT
>JAURLW010000082.1 GCA_030831005.1 Bacteroidota bacterium | reverse complement strand
TCATAGCCTCTAGTAAGGCTTTCGTATGCTAATTTTTCATTTTCTTCAATCAGCGGATATACAATATAGGCTTGCCTTCCTTTGTCAATTTCAGAACGAATAAAATCCATGATTTTTGAACGATATTGTTCGTTTCTATAAATTGTTTTAATCTCTTTTCTTCCTGGCGGCAGCTCGTCAATCACGGAGTTGTTCAAATCTCCATAAACTGTCATGGCTAATGTTCTCGGAATAGGTGTAGCTGTCATCACTAAAACATGTGGTGCCAATTTATTTTTATTCCAAAGTTTAGATCGCTGATCAACCCCAAATCTATGTTGCTCATCAATTATAGCTAAACCTAAATTTTTGAATTGTACGGTATCTTCTATTAAGGCATGAGTACCAATTAAAATATGAATTTCTCCATCTAAAAGTTCTTGCAAAAGCACTCTTCGTTCTTTAGCTTTAGTATTACCCGTCAATATTGCTACTTTAATGGGTAAATTCCCAAGTACACTGGTAATGCTCTCATAATGCTGTCTGGCTAATATCTCTGTTGGTGCCATCATGCAGCTTTGAAAATTATTGTCTATTGCCAATAGCATAGTTAAAATGGCTACCATTGTTTTGCCACTTCCTACATCTCCTTGTACCAAACGATTCATTTGAAATCCGGTAGTAGTGTCTTGCCTAATTTCTTTTAAAACTCTTTTTTGAGCATTAGTCAGTTCAAATGGAATGTATGATTTATAGAAGGCATTAAAGAGATCGCCTACTTTTTCAAAGGTGTATCCTTTACTAGCTTCATTAAAAGCTTTAACGCGCGCTATTTTTAATTGAGAAACAAATAGTTCTTCCCATTTTAATCGTCTTCTAGCAGCATTTAATTGTGCATTATTTTCTGGGAAATGAATCCACTTAAGTGCTTCGAAACGAGAACATAACTTGTAGTTTTTGCAAATAGCTGTTGGTAGATTTTCGCTTATATCACGAGCATTTATTTTTTCAAATAAATTGCTCGTTGTTTTTGCGAAGCTCTTATTATTTAGACCTCTAAATTTTAAATTTTCAGTACTTGGATATACCGGTTGTAATCCAGCATTTAAAGACTGCTCATTAAAATTTTCTATTTCTGGGTGTGCTAGATTAAGATGCCCATTAAAATTGCTAATTTTTCCAAAGATGAGCAGCAATTTTCCGTGTTCTAATTCTTTCTTTATATAGTTGATACCTTGAAACCATATTAATTCAATGGAACCAGTGGCGTCTTTGACTGTAACAATCAATCTTTTTTTTCTACCTTCTCCTTCTTCATAAAAATCATCTACTTTGCCAATAAACTGAACGGTTTCTGTTTGGGCATTGATTTGATTGATTTGTAAGATTTGTGTTCTATCGTAATAACGAAAAGGGTAGTGATGTAATAAATCTTGGTAGGTGTGAATGTTTAGTTCCTTTCGTAATAAGGCACCTTTTTGTGGACCTATTCCCTTAAGGTATTCTATACTAGTAGATAATATTGAATTTGAATTTTGCAATGTACAAATTAATTATTGTCAACTGCTAAAACTGTTTTTAATTTTAGTAGGCGAGCTGTTTTCATTACCCAAACAATATTATCGGCATTTGCATTTTTATCGGCATTAATCACAACGGTAGGATCGATATCGCTTGAAAGCATCAATGCATTTTGCATTGAGTTTTTTAAGGAGTCTTTATTGATCATTTGTGTGCCTACATATAATTGTTGTAAGGAGTCAATGGAAACCATAATCGTTTGTTTTGATTTCGTATCACTGCTTGCTTTGGGAATGCTCAATTTTACTACATTAGGATTAGCTAATGTAGAAATGATAAGAAAGAAAAACAACAATATAAATAGAATGTCATTTAATGCTGAAGTATGTGGCTCCGTGTTTTTTCTTAAACTATTTTTTAAATTCATGGTAGCTAGTTTTAAGCAATGGTATCTAAAAAATCTGCAGCAGCAGCTTCCATTTTATTTACTGCTTTATTTATTTGTGCATTAATATAATTATAAGCTACATAAGAAAGTAAGCCGATAATTAATCCTACAGCAGAGGTTACCATCTTTGTATAGATACCACCTGCAATATGCTCTAAAGAAAAGCCATCGTGTTGGATATTAAAAAATAGAATAATCATTCCAGCAATGGTACCTAAGAAACCAAACATAGGAGCAATGCCTGCAATGGTTGACAAAATGGATGTGTTTTTTTCCATTTGGTATACTTCTAATTTACCCACTTGTTCCATCGATTTTTCAATTTGCTCGTAGGGCTTGTCCATTCTTTGAATGCCTTTTTCTATCATTCTAGCAATGGGATGCTGTGTATTTTTACAAATACTAATGGCTCCTGCTTTATTGTCATTTTCTAATTGTTCCTTTATTTTATTATTAAAATTAGGATCTAATTTGGATAATGATTTGATGTATAGAAAACGTTCAATGAAAACTACACACATAATGATAGAGCAAATTGCTATTGGAATCATTAATAGTCCACCTTCTTTTAATAATTCAAAAAGGGATAACTCTGCAACTTTAGTAGCTTCTTGGTTAGCTTGAAGTAAAATAGTTTGTAGGAATGCCATATTGGTTTATAGTTTTAGCAAATGTAATAATAAGATATGATATTTGTTTTTATCGAAAAAAAATACCCCCAAATTGCTTTGGGGGTATTTAAATATTGAAATTTAAAAACTTATGCTTCGATAGAAATCAATTCTAAATCAAAAATTAGATCTTCACCAGCAAGAGTATGGTTAGCATCTAAAATTACACTCTCTTCCAATACTTTAGCAATGCGTACAGGGAATACATTACCATCTGCATCATTCATATGTAATTCCATACCTTCTTCTGCTTGGATATCTGATGGGAATTCGTTGAGTGGATATTCCAATAACATTTGGTCATTTTTAGGACCATATGCTAAATCAACTGGAATAGTAACCGTTAATTTATCACCTACTTTCATGCTTAATACAGCATCATCAAAACCTTTAATTACCTGACCGCTTCCTACTACAAATTGTAGAGGTGCTCTGCCTTCTGAGCTATCAAAAGTTTCACCACTTGTTAATCGGCCATGATAATGAACATTTACCACATCGCCACTTTTTACTTGTTGCATATATGTATTTTTTTTAGCTTACAAAGTTACCTTTATTTGTAATACTAAATTCAATAATCCTTATTAAATTACCTTTATTATTTTAGATTTGTATTGGATACCTACAATTATGAAACCTATATTATTAGTGCTTTTTACCCTTTTGAGTTTTCCCACTTCATGGGCACAACCAACTAAGAATGCCTCGCGTATTGAAGTTGGTGCTTCCCGAATACAAGCCTATTTACCGCTTTTAAAGAATAAAAAGGTTGGTTTGGTAATCAATCAGACCTCTATGGTGCAGGGTGTATCCTTACTAGATACCTTATTGACTTTAAAGGTTTCAATTTCCAAAATATTCACTCCAGAGCATGGGTTTAGAGGAAGTGCAGATGCTGGTGCGCACATTGACAATGCTGTAGATGCCAAAACGGGTATTCCTATCATCTCCTTATATGGAGCCCATAAACAACCTACTGAGGCTGATTTGGAAAACATCGATGTGCTTGTTTTCGATCTGCAAGATGTTGGGGTTCGCTTCTATACCTATATTTCTACTTTAGAATTTGTAATGCAAGCTGGTGTTAAGCATCATAAGGAAATTATTGTATTAGATCGACCAAATCCCAATGGACATTATATTGACGGTCCAGTTTTGGATACCGCATACCGATCATTTGTTGGCATGCAACCTATACCTATAGTTTATGGTATGACCATAGGCGAATACGCCTTGATGCTTAAAGGTACCATGCCATCTTTGAGTACATGTAAACTTTCGGTTATTACTTGCCTCAACTATTCGCATGCAATGCATTATACCTTGCCCGTGGCGCCATCGCCTAATTTAAAAAACAATACGGCAATTTATTTATATCCTTCCTTGTGCTTATTTGAAGGCACTATTGTAAGTGTAGGTAGGGGAACGCCATTCCCATTTCAACAATTTGGTCATCCAAGTTTTAAATCAAGCTATAGCTATTCTTTTGTACCTCAAAAAATGTTAGGAGCATCTAAGCCTCTTTATGAGTCGGATACTTGTTATGGTGTTTTCCTAGCAAATAAGGAAGAGGAGGCATTAGCTTTAGTGAAAAACAGATTTAATTTAACTTGGTTGATGGACGCTTATCAAGCAAGTAATAATAAGGAAATTTTTTTCAATTCTTTTTTCCAAAAACTAGTAGGCAACCAATTATTAGAAAAACAATTGATTGCCCATGTGAGTGAAGATAGTATAAGAGCTTCTTGGTCGAAAGCTATTCAAGACTTCAAGAAAATTCGAAAAAAGTATTTACGCTATAGTGATTTTGAATAAGCTATTGATAGCTTAAATTTTTAATCAAGGTATCTGGTAATTTTGGTAAAGCATTTCTTGGTAAAAGGAATGACGTTAATTCAGCCAATTCTTTAAATACATAGTGGGTGTCTGCTGCTGCTTTAAGATAAGCTGCTCCGGTACTTCCACCAGTGCCTACACGTTTGCCAATAGTACGTTGTACCATATGGATGTGGCGTTGTCTCCATAATCCCAATTGCTCATCTACTTCCAATAAGGTACTTAGTAATTCATAAGGCAAGTGGAATAGGGGATAGTCTCTGTATAGAATAATGAATAATGCATTTTGGCATGCTTTCATGCTCATTTTTCTGTCATTCGGATATTGTTCGGCATCCATGAATAAACTTCTAAATGTTTTTACATTATCCTTTTCTGATTCTTGTAAACTATTGCTGTAAGCGGCTTCGTATTGATTCCAAAAATCATTCTGATTCCAATGTTGCGCATCATTTGCATAAGGCATACGCTCTAGCCATTTGTTTATTAGCGACAATAAAGACTCTTCTGATTCTGCTTGTTTTACTAAATCTATATCATGCTGACTTAATTGAGATAAGTAATAACCTTTGCCATGTCGTTGATCATATGCTAATCCTAAAGTAGCTTCAATAATTTTAAATTGTATAGATTGGAAGCCAGATGCTGGTCTAAGTAAATCCCTAAAATCTAAGAAATCTAATGGTGTCATGGTTTCCATAATCGACATTTGGTTTACCATCAACTCCATGATTTTAATAATTCTTTTAGCTCTATGAACTGAATTATAGATATCGGCAGAGCTATTGTCAATGGTGTCTTGTTTGAAAACACTTCTAATAATTCCTAATTCGTGTAATATTTGTTTGAACCACAATTCGTATGTTTGGTGGATGATGATGAATAGCATTTCATCATCAGCTTTAATATTTTCTTTAGTACTTTCAGGTGCTTGTGCGTTTAAAATAGTTGGTAATTGTAAATACTCACTGTAATAAACGGGTTTTCTTTCTTGCATAGTATATATTTTAAAAAGGAATGTCTTCGTCTTCTTGGAAATTGTTTTTTAAGCCACTGTCTTTAGGGAAATCATCATCATCAAATGCTACATCATTGGCTTTTGACTGTAGGGTTTGGAAACCATCTTGGATATATAATTTTGATTTGTCAAAATCGCTTGGGTCTTGACTGATACCTGCTCTTGCATTGTAAAATCCATTATTAAATCCGGTTTCTAAGTCAACGAATTTTTGATATTCTTTAATGAATTTTAATTTAACAGTATCCGTACTACCACTTCTATTTTTTGCGATGTAAATATGCGTTTCGCCTTCAATAGACTGACCATTTTCATCATTATTTACCCCATAATATTCTGGTCTATATAAGAAAATAACCATATCCGCATCTTGCTCAATTGCACCTGATTCACGTAAATCACTTAATTGAGGTACTTTAGAAGTCGTTCTTGATTCAACCGAACGATTCAATTGTGATAAGGCAATAATAGGAATAGCTAATTCTTTTGCTAGCGATTTTAAATCTCTGGAAATTTTAGAAATCTCTTGTTCACGATTACCGCCATTGGTACTAGAGCCCGACATTAATTGTAAATAATCGATAATAATCATTTCTATTCCATGGCGTTGTTTTAATCTTCTTGCTTTTGCTCTTAATTCAAATATATTAATCGCTGCTTGATCATCAAGATAAATTGGCGAAGTAGCTAATTTGCTCATTCGTTGTTGCATTTGAATGAACTCATGATCTTGCATACGACCTTTTGTAATAGCATCCATGTTTACTTCTGTTTGTGCAGCCAACATCCTTTTTACGAGCTCGCCTGCACCCATCTCTAGGGAGAAAAAGGCTACTGGAAAAGGTTTGCTACTATTCATTGCAGCATTCATGGCTAAATTCAAACAGAAGGCTGTTTTGCCTACTGCTGGTCTAGCGGCAACAACAATTAAAGCATTTTTCTGCCAACCAGATGTAAGTTTATCCAATTCTTGGAAGCCAGTAGGTACCCCAGTTACATCATCTTTTTTATTCTTTGCTTCTTCAATTTCTTTTACAGTTTTTACTAAAACTTCTTTAAGGGAAGTAAAGTTTTTACGGAGGTGTTTATCTGTAATATCGTATAGTCTGGTCTCCGCTGTATCCAATAAATCAAAAACATCGGTTGATGCATCATATGCACTGCCAATAATATCACTTGAATTTCTGATTAATTCACGCATGATGAACTTCTCCATGATAATGCGGGCATGATGCTCCACATTGGCACTCGAAACCACATTCATAGTCAATTTGGTCAGATAATATGCTCCACCTACTAATTCTAACTCGTCATTTTTTCTTAATTCTTCAGAAACCGTTAATAAGTCAACGGGTATGCCTTTGTCAAATAGATTTCTGATACAAGCGTATATTTTTTGATGCGCTTCTACATAGAAACAATCTGTAGCTTGAATAATTTCAAGTGTTTCCGCTAGTTTATCGGTTTCTAACATGATGGCACCTAAAACGGCCTCCTCCAATTCAATAGCCTGTGGAGGTACTTTCCCATACATGATAGAATTAAAGTCTATTTTGGGCTGTTTCCCTTTGCTCACTTCTCTTTTAGTATTAACTGCCATAGTCAGATTTTTTTATGATTGAGACTCTAAATTACATACAGCCTAAACGTAATGCAAGTCATGTTAATTTTTAATTTTATCCTTTATTTTCTTATCGTAATTAACAGGTTTATGCTTGTTTTTATAAGTTATTTGTTGACATTTACTGAGTTATCCACATTATTTATTCATAATTAACAAGAAAGGCTAAGTTACTTACAAAAAACGGTAAAGAGTAAACATCGCCTCTTTTTATGAAAATTGCTTAAAAACTGAAGCAATGATTTATCTTTACAAACAAATATTATATACTACATGACGATTTCATATCATTGGCTATTGGATTATTTACCCGTTACTTTGAGTGTTGAGGAAGTAAGCGAGATTTTAACATCTATTGGATTAGAAGTAGAGGGAACCGAGAAAATTGAATCTATCAAAGGAAGCTTGGAAGGTTTATTGATAGGTGAGGTATTAAGCTGTGAACAACATCCGAATGCCGATAAATTAAAATGTACAACTGTAAACATTGGTAATGATACTGTTTTATCCATTGTTTGTGGTGCTCCAAATGTAGCTGCTGGACAAAAAGTAATAGTTGCTCCAGTAGGAAGTTTTGTTCATCCTATAAAAGGAGATGCCTTTGAAATTAAAAAAGCTAAAATTAGAGGTGAATTAAGTGAGGGTATGCTTTGTGCTGAAGATGAGATTGGTATTGGCTCTAGTCATGATGGTATAAAAGTTTTACCAAACGATTTGGTAGTTGGCTCTAAAGCAGCTGATTATTTTAATATTCCTGCACCAGAAATTGCTATTCATATTGGGCTAACCCCCAATAGAGCTGATGCAATGAGTCATATAGGAGTAGCTAAAGATATTTGTGCTTATTTAACTCATCATAGAAAGCAATTATTTGAAGTTAAGCTTCCAAGTTTTGAAAAGCAATCGAATACTAATACGCCGCTTGTTGAAGTGGAAATACAACATCCAGTTGCATGTCCGCGATATATGGGGGCTCATTTAAGTAATGTACAGGTTGGTCCATCACCAGAATGGTTACAAACAAAACTAAAAACGCTTGGCATAAGAAGCATTAATAATGTAGTCGATATTACCAATTTCATATTGCATGAATATGGTCAGCCACTTCATGCATTTGATGCTTCAAAAATTGAGGGCAACAAAGTTGTTGTAAAAACAGCTACAACGGCATCTAAATTTATTAGTTTAGATGATAAAGAAAGGAATTTAATCGATACGGATTTAATGATTTGTAACGCTCTTGAGCCTATGTGTATGGCTGGAGTGTATGGTGGTGCTAAAAGTGGTGTAACTTCAAATACAACTTCACTTTTCATAGAGAGTGCATATTTCAATCCGATGTGGATTAGAAAAACATCTTTGCATCATGGTTTGAGAACCGATGCAGCTACTCATTTTGAGAAAGGAGTAGATATGCTGCAAGTTCCTGAAGCACTATTCAGAGCTATAGATTTATTGAAAACCTATGCTAATGCTACCTTAAGTTGTTCCATTGTAGATGTGTATCCGAGTCCATTAGAGCAAAGAACAGTAACAACCAATTTG
>JAURLW010000013.1 GCA_030831005.1 Bacteroidota bacterium | reverse complement strand
GTAAAGTGAAATTCTATATCCGGATTATTTTGTCGCTCGGTATTTAAAAACCATTCGCTTTGTGCAAGATAAACTAGATTACCATCTTTATCCGTCATGATATTACTTTGTTTAAACCTCACAAAATCCTCAACCTTTTTCTTATCGCCTGTAATCCAACAGGCTTTATAAAACTGTAAAGGAACAAATGCACATGAGGCACCATATTCTTGTAATAAGCGATATTGAATAACCTCAAATTGCAGTTCACCTACACAACCAATTATTTTTCTATTACCTCCATGTTGCGTAAATAATTGCGCTACCCCTTCGTCGGTTAATTGATTAATTCCCTTTTCCAATTGTTTTGTTTTCATTGGGTCTTTATTCACCAACTCTTTAAACAATTCTGGTGAGAAGGTAGGAATTCCGGTAAATTGTAATTGTTCCCCTTCAGTAAGCGTATCGCCAATTTTAAAGGAACCCGTATCAAACAAACCGACTACATCGCCAGGGAATGCCTCGTCGATAACATCTTTTTCACGAGCCAAAAACGAATACGGATTAGAGAAACGAATATCTTTTTCGTTGCGGGTATGTTTATAATATTTATTACGTTCAAATTTTCCACTACAAACTCTTAAGAAAGCAATACGATCTCTATGTCGCGGATCTAAATTGGCATGAATTTTAAAAATAAAGCCCGTAAACTTATCTTCACCAACTTCTACATAACGCTTGTCGGTATTGCGCCCTAATGGATGTGGTGCAATTTCAATAAAGGTGTCTAAAAGTTCCTTAACACCAAAATTATTAACAGCAGAACCAAAAAATACGGGTGCTACTTTACCTAGCATATAAGCTTCTTTGTCTAAATCGCCATACACTCCACTCAACAATTCTACATCTTCTCGCAGCTGATCAGCGTCTCGCTTACCTACCTTTTCATCGAGCAGTCCGTCTTGTAAATCTGTAATAGGAATGCTATTTTCATCGGTAGCTTTCTGGCTTGCCGTAAATAAATTTAAACTATGCTCATGTAAATTATAAACCCCTTTAAATTCTTTACCCATATTAATAGGCCATGACAAAGGATGTAAAGAAATTTTCAATTCTTTTTCAATTTCATCTAATAAATCAAATGGATATTTTCCGTCCCTATCCATTTTATTTACAAACACGATTATGGGCGTATCACGCATTCTACAAACTTCTACTAATTTTCTGGTTTGCTCCTCTACCCCATTTACACTATCAATAACTAAGATTACACTATCTACAGCCGTTAAGGTACGATAGGTATCTTCTGCAAAGTCTTTGTGACCGGGCGTATCTAATAGATTAACTAAAATGTTTTTATACTCAAAACTCATTACAGAGGTAGCAACAGAGATACCTCTCTGACGCTCAATTTCCATGAAGTCTGAAGTAGCATGTTTTTTAATTTTATTACTTTTTACCGCACCGGCCACTTGGATAGCACCACCAAATAATAATAATTTTTCGGTAAGGGTAGTTTTACCAGCATCGGGATGCGATATAATGGCAAAGGTTCTTCTTTTTTGAATCTCTTTTTGGTATTTCATATCTATAAGGTGGTAGGCATGGCCGTCCTATTGAAATTGAGTATTTGTAAATGAAGAGCAAAAGTACAATACTTGTGGGAAAAATTACCTGCTTTGTGGAATTTGAATAGGACTTCCATTTGGTTGGCAATTGAAATCATGCTTACATTTGCTCAAAATTAATACCAATAAGATGATAACGAAGCGCCTTCACGACGATTTAGTGCTAGAGTTTAAGGAAAATAAAAGAATGATCTATGAGCAATTGGAGTTGTTAGATCCTTTAGGTGTAGCTTTATTAAAACCATCAGCAAGCAAAACAGCACCTAAATTTATAATGATCATCATTGAAATATTAATGTATGTTTTAGCCTTAGGCTTTTTTGCTTTGCCTTTTCTTTTTGAATACATTTATTTCTTCGAGTTTATTGAAAAACTATATAATAGAACCCGCAGCATTGGATTAAATCCAGGCGTCATTCGATATGCTTATTGGGGCACCATTAGTTTAGTTGTTTTATTTGGTGTGCTTTTTTTAATTATAGCTCGACTCGTACATGCCATTCGATTAAAAAACAATACGTTGCAAATAGCTAAACAAACCGTAAAAACAATAGTTGCTACTCAGTTGAAAAGAAAAGCATCTATGGATGCAACCGACCAACGTCATTTTTCTGAATTACCCAATGATCATCTTTATTTTGAAGATGATAAAAATGCTAGTACTCACGCTTAAAACAAGGTTATGGCTCAACAATTATTCGACAAAATTGAAGAAACGAAACAGTATATTCAATCCAAATACAGTACGGCACCTTCTATTGGTGTGGTATTAGGAAGCGGCTTAGGCGATTTAGCATCTAAAATTACTGTAGAATGCGAATTGAGTTACAAAGACATTCCAAATTTTCCTGTATCTACCGTTGAAGGACATGCTGGTAAATTAATCTTTGGTCAACTTGGAGGCAAAGCAACCGTTTTAATGTCTGGTAGATTTCATTACTACGAAGGCTATGATATGGAACAAGTAACGTTCCCTATTCGTGTTATGCGCGCACTAGGTGTAGCACATTTATTTGTGTCTAATGCAGCAGGAGGAATGAATAAAGCTTATAAAGTAGGTGATATTGTTATTATTAAAGACCATATCAATTTATTTCCTGAACATCCTTTGAGAGGTAAAAATGATGAACGCTTAGGTGTTCGCTTCCCAGATATGAGTGAGCCTTATCATTTAGCCACCATTGCCTTGGCTGAAAAAATAGCAAAAGAACAACAACTGCCTATTCAAACGGGCGTATATATTGGCTTACAAGGTCCTACTTTTGAAACACGTGCCGAATATAAATGGCTGCACATCATTGGTGGCGATTTAGTAGGTATGAGCACGGTGCCAGAAGTAATAGTTGCCATTCATAGCGGCATGAAGGTATTTGGCGCTAGTATTGTTACGGATCTAGGCATTAGAGACGAGATGAATACAATTACCCACGAAGAAGTTTTGCAAGCAGCTAACGAAGCAGCTCCTAAATTAGCCAATTTAGTAGAAGGAATAGTAGCAAGTTTATAGATTTTACTCATTAAAAAAATTGTAACTTAGTGCATGCTTAAGCATGCACTTTTTTTATTTTCTTTTATCTCGATAAGCTTGCTGTCAAACGCTCAGACAGCAGTGCAATTACCCTTGCTTTGCAATTGGAATGACACAAGCATAAAAGCAAATTTGAGTTACTCCCAAAAATATAACGATGTCTGGGGCTTTGAATGGAAAGGCGTTCAATATGCAGCAATTGGCTCTACAGAAGGTGTACATATTATTGATATTCAACAATGCAAACAAGTTGCTTTTAAACGCGGAACTGACTATGGCAATTATATCATCCACAGAGATTACAAAACGTTTAAAAACTATTTGTATGCCGTTTGTGATGAGGGATATAGTGCCCTACAAATATTTGATTACAGTTACTTGCCCGACTCTATCCATATGGTTTATGAAAGTTCGCCTGCAGAATTAATGCGTACCCACAATATTTTCATTGATACTGTTACAGAAAAATTGTATTGCGGTATATTTACAAATGCAAGTGGCGTATATGGATTAGGAATTTTTGATTTAAAAAATCCGACATTACCTAATTTCTTAAAAACCTATACCAATCCCTTTTCTTTAAGCTCTAATTATGCTGTACATGATATGTATGTGCGAAATGATACCGCATTTCTTAGTGAGAGTTTTTTTGGCTATAGCATTGTTGATTTTAAAAACACTATACCTGTAGAATTAGGCATCTTAAACCAATATCCTCAAAAAGGATACAATCATTCTAGCTGGATCAATAAAAATGGTATCGGAGTAATGGCAGACGAAACACATGGTAGCCCTTTGAAAGTGATAGATGTGAGGAATGTTACTCAACCAAGCGTATTAAGCACTTTCATTTCCCGATCCGATTCTACATGCATACCGCATAACCCCTATGTTATTGATGATTTAGTTTTTATCTCCTACTATTTTGATGGATTTCAATTATATAGTATCAAAGATCCAAATCAGGCAAAGCAAATTGCCTATTACCCTACTTGTAGTGTTAGTCCCTTTAAAGGATTTGCTGGAGCCTGGGGCTGTTATCCTTTTTTTAAAAACGGGAAAATATTAGTAAGCGATATGCAAAATGGATTATTTGTATTAGATGCAAAAGCATTTACTAATGATCTGCATACACAAGTTCTTAGCATTAAAATTACTCCAAATCCATTTCAACAATCTTTTCAAATTATTTCAAATCAAAGTTTATTAAACGCTCAAATAAATATATTCACTACAACTGGATCATGCATTTATAGCACTGTAATTAGAAAAGAAGAATTAAATAATAGCTTTGTAGTAACTTTACCGAGTTCACTTCCAAGTGAACTCTACTTTATTGAAGTAAAACAAGGCAATACCCTATTTAGTGAAAAAATCATTAAACAATAATTCAGGTTCTCTAGGTTTATATTTCTTGCTAGCGATATTTATCACTAGCTGCCCAACTATATCCTTATGGGCTCAAAATCCAGGTGCCTTAACTACCCTTTCTACTATAAAAAACGATAGTACCAATAAAACCAATACGGCGGACTGGGAAGAAGCACAAGTAAACATAAGTGCTCAACATAGCTCAAGCAAAAAAGAAGTGATAATAGACACAAGCTTGTTAAACTTGCATCAAAGACCCTATACACAAGCCTGGACTTCCAATCTTGGAAATTTAGGTAGTGCTGCTCAATCTTGGTTGATATCAAACAACTCCTATACGGGACCTACTTTAAGAC
Source organism: Bacteroidota bacterium (assembly GCA_030831005.1). Classification (GTDB taxonomy): domain Bacteria; phylum Bacteroidota; class Bacteroidia; order Chitinophagales; family Chitinophagaceae; genus CAIWHF01. The sequence continues at coordinate 12,953 of JAURLW010000013.1, read as the reverse complement.
GGCAAGTAAACGAAGTGTATTTATTACAAGCTGACAGTTTGCTCTATTATAACACAACAAAGCCCTTTACCATTTTTAATTATCAGATGGGGAGTAAAAATGAGAACTTATTACGACTCTTACATACCCAGAATATAAAGCCAAACTTTAACATGGCATTTCAATATCATAAATTAACCTCTCCTGGTTTTTATAAAGCGCAAAGAAATAACCATGACCTCGTTAGTATCAACGCACATTACAAAAGCAATAATCAGCAATACGAATTGTGGAGTGCTTTTATTTATAATGGATTACAACAAGATGAAAACGGAGGTCTTTTAGATCTAAGCAAACTGAATGACATTAGATATGCCGATAAAAAAACCTTCCCAATAGTTTTTCAGCATGATGATTATAGCACAACTAGATCAGCTGTTACTAATGTCCAAAAAGAAACTATTTTTCAGTTAAAACAGGCATATGCCTTAGGGCATACCGACACAATTTGGAGCGAAGATAGTACCCATTTCAATGTGCAACTAAAAAGTCGATTTTCGTTCCAACATCAATTAGATTTCTCTTCAAAAAATACTAACTACAAAGATCTTAGACCTGACTCTACCTATTATCATTCTTGGTTTGACAGAACATTCAATGCAGTAGATTCCGTTTATAGCAAACAAGTTTGGACTAAGTTTGATAATCAATTTTTAGTAAAAACTACCCTAGGCAACTTACAGCATCCTTTTGAATTCCAAGCAGGTGTGGGCGCACGAATAGATCAACTCAGCAATGCTTTAAACAATGCTGCAGATAAATCAAATCTATTTAGTAATTATCTAGTTGCTCAGATAGATAGAAGCGCCAAAGATGTAAAAGGATTTTCAATACATGGGTATGTTCAATTTATAGCTACAGGAACAGCAAGGGGAAATCATACCATACGCATTCAATTAGAGAAAACTATTAGCCATCAATTAGGAAATATTCAAATTGGCTTACTACAAAATCAATCGATTGCTCCTTTTCAGTTTACTAATTTTGTAAGTAATTATTACGCTTACACAAAAGATCTTAAAACTCCATTCCATAATCAAGTTTATATACGATGGAAGCAAGATAAATTACATTTAAATTTTGAAGTAAGACAACATGTAATCAGCAATTATATTTATTTAAATGCGCAACAGCAAGTGAGTCAAGCAGACCAAACTATTGCCCTTACACAGTTTTTAGTAAGTAAACATTTTCAATACAAAAGATTTATTAATACCAACGAATTGTTGATAACACAATTAAAAGCTGACGATCCTTTTGCCATTCCAAGTTTTGCTAGCAAACATCAATTAGCCATTCAAACTCCCGCATTTAAGAATGCAATGCAATTTACAGGTGGCATAGAGGGCTTATATCATACGGCATATTATGGAAATGGCTACGCTCCTATATTCCAACAATTTTACATTCAAAAAGCAACACAGATCAATAGCCAAATCAATGTTTCACTGTTTTTAAACGTGAAGGTTAAAAAGCTGCGCGCCTATATCATGTTTGATCAAATACAACAACTATTTGGCATTCAAAATTTGCAAGCAATTAATTACGCATCTCCCGATTTCAGTATGCGCTTTGGCTTTAACTGGAATTTAGTGAATTAAAGCAGCCTATTTTACAAACTTAATGACTAAAATAAGGAGTTAATAGGTACTTTCTTAGGCTAAAAATCACTAAAATTTTGAGCAATTTTTATTAATTTTGGACATTCCGAATGCAAATATGAAGCTATCGGAGTATTCTGCTTATAAAAAACATCAAATGAAAGACTTTTCTTATATCACCAATGCGCATCCAAGTTTTATAGAATCTTTATACAACGATTATATAACAGACCCAAATCAAGTAGATCCAGAGTATAAAAAATTCTTTGAAGGATTCGATTTTGCATTTAGTAAAATTGGAACAGGAAGCGCTGGTTCAGCATCTATCCAAGGCGATCAGTTATTAAAGGAATTCAATGTATTTTCTTTAATTCGTGCGTATAGAAAAAGAGGTCATTTAATAGCTACGACTAACCCCATCAGAAACAGAAAAGATAGGAGTGCAAAGTTATCTTTAAGTGATTATAATCTAAGTGAAGCCGATCTAAATACTCCTTTTATTGCGGGTAAATTGCTTGGCATGGAAAATGCTAGCTTGAAAGACATTATTGAAAAGCTTAAAAAAACCTACACTAGCGATGTTGGTATTGAATATACCTACATCAACGATACCGATGTATGTAAATGGATGGAAATGCATTTCGAAAATATGATGGCTTCTAATTTGAGCATCGAAAAAAAGAAGCGCATTTTAGAGAAATTAAATGAGGGTGTCATATTCGAAAAGTTTTTGCATACCAAATATATCGGCCAAAAACGTTTTAGTTTAGAAGGAGGAGAAAGTACAATTGCTGCCTTAGATACCATTATCAATGAAGCGGCTAACAACGATGTTAAAGAAGTAGTGATTGGTATGGCGCACAGAGGCCGATTAAATGTACTAGCTAATACCCTAAGAAAAACATACGAACAAATCTTTTCTGAATTTGATGGCGTAATGCCACCAGATACCACCATGGGTAGCGGTGATGTGAAATATCATTTAGGTTTCCGATCTCATATTCATACTCCGGAAGGAAAAGAAATTAATGTTCAATTAACACCCAACCCTTCTCACTTAGAAGTTGTAGACCCTGTAGTAGTAGGTTTTGCAAGAGCTAAAGCAGATACCCTTTACGGACACTCTTACAAAGCGGTTTTGCCTATATTAATTCATGGTGATGCTGCAGTAGCTGGACAAGGCGTTGTATATGAACTCTTACAAATGAGCAAATTGCCTGGATACAATACCGGCGGTACTATACATTTTGTGATTAACAACCAAATTGGTTTTACAACCGATTTTGACGACGCTAGAAGTGCTGATTATTGCACTAGCGTTGCTGCTATGGTTCAAGCACCTGTATTGCATGTGAATGGCGATGATCCGGAGGCGGTAGTTAAAGCAGCAGCATTGGCTGTAGCGTATCGTCAACAATTCAATCAAGATATTTTCATTGATATGGTATGCTATAGAAGACATGGACATAACGAAGGAGATGATCCAAGTTTCACGCAACCAAAAATGTATGAACTTATTAAACAACATGCTAATCCAAGAGAACTTTACAATCAACAACTCATAGCTCGTGGCGATGTAGATGCAGCATTGGCAAAAGAAATGGAGGATAGTTTTTGGAAAAACTTACAAGACCGCTTAGACGAAAACAAACAAAAGCCATTACCATACCAATTGCAAGCACCAGAAGCTGCTTGGCAAGCTTTACGCAAAGCAAATGCAGCAGATTTTGATGCATCTCCAAAAACAGCAATAACTAAAAAACAAGTAGAGGCTTTATTTAAAGCTATTATGCATATACCTAGTGGATTTAAACCACTTCGTAAAATTCAAAAATTATTAGATGATAAAATAAAACTCTTTGATGAAAAATCAGAAATCGATTGGGCAACGGGAGAATTATTAGCTTATGCAAGTTTATTAGCAGAAGGTCATAATGTACGTATGAGCGGACAAGATGTTCAACGTGGTACTTTCTCTCATAGACATGCTGTATTACATGATGAAAATACGAATGAAGTATATAATCGATTAAGTACAGTGAGCAAAGATCAAGGCTTTATCCAAATGTATAACTCCCTATTAAGTGAGTTTGCCGTGCTTGGTTTTGAATATGGTTATGCCATTGCTAATCCAAATACCTTAACCATTTGGGAAGCACAATTTGGTGATTTTGCCAATGGCGCACAAACAGTAATTGATCAATACATAACAACTGCTGAAACAAAATGGCAAAAAATGAGTGGCTTGTGTTTGTTATTACCTCATGGTTATGAAGGTCAAGGACCAGAACATTCAAGTGCACGACTAGAGCGTTTCTTACAATTAAGTGCTGAATTAAATATCGTAGTCAGCAATGTTACAACGGCAGCTAATTTATTCCATTTGCTACGCAGACAAATGAAATGGGACTTTAGAAAACCACTTGTTAATTTTTCACCAAAGGCAAACCTTCGTCACGTAAGAGCTTACTCTCCTATTGAAGAATTTACTAAAGGAAATTTCCAAGAGGTGATTGATGACGCTTCTATAAGCGCAGCTAATAAAGTAAAAAAAGTAGTGGTTTGTTCTGGTAAAATCTATTTCGACTTAAGTGAATATCAAATAGCTAACAATATACAAGAAGTAGCGCTTGTACGTTTAGAACAAATCCATCCATTCCCTGCGAAACAAATGGATGCTTTGAAAGCAAAATATAAAAATGCATCATTTGTTTGGGCTCAAGAAGAACCACGCAATATGGGTGCTCTTTCTTTCTTGATGTTAAATACGAATGAGTTGTTCAGCAATTATATTGCTCGTCCAGCTAGTGCTGCTACGGCAACAGGCTTTAGCAAACAACATGCTAAAGAACAACAGAGCATTATTGACGCGGTATTTACTACTAAATAAGTATAAAGAATAAACTAAATAAAAAGCCATTCGATCGAATGGCTTTTTTATTTTAGTAAAAATGAGGACAAATGGTTTTACTCGATCTCCTATTAGCATCTCTAAAAACACCTAAGATGGCTAACGAACACTCTAGTCCACCCCTTCTATTGCTTGCCACTTTTAGTGAAGAAATATTAATATCGTAACTCAGGCCTAATTGATAAGATCTATAGACACATTTGAAGGTGGGTATTATAGCATCTTGCAAACGATATAAGGTACCTAATTGCAAAATGAATTCCGTATTATAATCCTTATCAACTGTTCTATAATTAAATAACAAGCCACTTGTGCTTTCAATATAAGCCCCTTGCATACATGCATTGGTAAGTAATTGCATATTCCAAAATTCTCCTATAGCACTAGCCCATCCCATATTTATATTAAAACGCATAGGCAAGGTAAGATCCGTATTACCAAAGTTTGATTTGGGTTGATTTAAATGATATGCGGCAGCACCCAAATAAAAACTACTCCCATTTTCATATCCAAAACTCCTGCTATAATTAAGTCCAACGCCAACATCCATCTGACTACTATTTGTATTGGTTATATTTTCACCATTGGCATTACTTGAACTAAAAGCACTATTAAAATACTGCTCATTGAATGTCAATTTGCTAATATCAAAATTACGTTGCATAAAACCAACCGTAAATCCTAATGAAATATATTCATTGTGAAAACCTCCCAAGGACTTACTGTAGTTAATGCAAGGATAAACCGCTTGAGTTTTTAATTGTGCTGTACCTGCTTTGTCGGAGAAAAAGGTTAAACCAAAGCTTATTACATCTTCAGCACTCTTATTAATTGGTACCCGTATCTCCGTATTCACTAGATTCGTTTGATAGGGCATACTAATACTTTGCCATTGCGATTTATTTAAGGTACTTATTTTATAGGCCCCTTCAAACAAACCTATCAAAGAAGGATTTCGCAAAATAGTACTCTCGTAAAATTGAGAAAAATGAATATCCTGTGCTTGTACATTTACAAACACGCTCATTGCTAATACCGTTATGACTAATCTTATCTTCTTCAACATAATATGTTCCTTATCGCATGATCATAATATCACCTTTCCAATTAATTGGTTCGCCTGTTTCACAAATAGCTTCCATGATATATACATATACATCTGGACTTAAAACAACGCCTCTAAATTCTCCATCCCAACCAACACTTGGATCATCTGTCTGAATATTTTTTCGTTCAAATAGTAACTCGCCCCATCGATCAAAAACTTTAAATGAAGTAATAATACTTAAACCTTTGCCTCTTGGATAAAAGACATCATTATGACCATCTCCATTGGGTGTAAATGAATTCGGTATAAATACTTGCTCTGCTTGGCACAAAACACTTACCTGCATAGTACTCGTATCGGTACATCCAAAGGAATTGGTACCAACTAACATATAAGTACCCGACTGCTTAGGATACACACTCGTATATGGACAGGTATCGCAAGCTATGCCTGCACTTGGTAGCCATTGGTAACGAATTACATTATTACCAGAACCATATAGATACATTAAATCTCCAGCAACAATTTGTTGATTATTACCGGCATTGACTATTGGCCTTGGCAATACTGTAACTTTTACAAATTGCGTATCGGGCAAGCACGCACCTTCATAACCTAGTACTTTGTAAATCTGAGTAGCTGTTGGCGTTGCAATTGGATTAGGAATTAAAGCATTGTTAAGTGTAGCACTTGGCGACCAGATATAACTATTAGCACCATAAGCCAATAAATTTGCTGAATGGCCTTTGCATACTGCAGTATCAGGTCTTACAAAAAAATCGGAACGTGTTTTTAAAGTTATTTGAACGGTATCTTTATTAACACAACCATTTTGGTCAGTACCAAAAACCACATACTTTGTTGCTGATGTAGGAGTAGCTATGGGCATAGCGCAGTTCAAACAGGAAAGTGTAGCTGCAGTATTCCACATATAAGATACACCCCCCATTGCTTTAAGTTGCACTGCATCTCCCAAGCAAATTACGGTATCCTTCCCTGCATTGATATTAGGAAGTGCTTCTACTTTTATTTGTTTGATGATAGAGTCCTTACAACCCATTACATCACTAGCAATTAACTTAACCGTATATATACCTGCAGATGGGAAACTAAAAATTGGTTGCGCAATAGTACTTTGCAATGATGTGGAAGTAGTCCACGACCATGCATTAATCGTTGAATACAAACTCCACGAGATATCTATAAAGGTAATAGCAGCTTTTTCACAAATAGGAAATGGATTGGTTTTGAAGCCTGGGAAAACTGCATTTACTTTAATTGTATCTAAGCCTGTACTGGACGTTACACAACCTAATCCATCACTTAATAAAATTTTTGGAACATAAGCGCCTGGTGTAAGATAAGAGTGCGTTACCGTTAACAATCCATTACTATTCTGTGTAACACCATCACTAAAATCCCAAATTAAAGAAGGGATATTACTAATATTGGCGGTGAAAGTAATCGTTAAAGGAGCACAACCTGAAGTTGTAGCATATGAAAATGCTCCGGCATAGCCTAGTACTTTTACTTGTTTGAAGGCCGTGTCGGTGCATCCATTTGAGTTGGTAGCAATCAAGCGAATCGTATACAATCCAGGACTATTGTACGGATTAGTAGGATTGGGTGAAATTGAGGTATTTGAATTTCCAAATGACCAAGCATAACTTATAGCATTCAAAGAGGTATTGGTAAACTGCACTAATAAAGGTGGACAAATAGCAATAGAATCGCTTACCGTAAAACTTGCTTGCGGTTTAGTAATACTAATATTATTAACTCTAATAAAAGAGTCTTTACATCCTATAGGATCCGTAGCAATCAATTTTATAGTATAAGTACCCGTTGCAGTGTATATATGCGAAGGATTGTAAGCCGTTGAACTTGTTCCATCTCCAAAATACCATTGATACGTAGTACCTGTTGAAGCTACGGTAAGGTTTGTAAAATTAATTACCTGTCCGATGCATGCGGTAGTGTCATCTGCAAAAAATAATGGTTGTGGATGGCGGGCATCGATATAATTATTTTTTGTAAGCGAATCCTTACAACCAAAAGTGTCAGAAACAATTAGTTTTATAGTAAACAACCCGGGATTGATATAGGTATGATTGGCGACGGGCGTTAATAAAGTACTTTGTGTGGCATCTCCCCATAGCCATTTTCTAGTTGTTAATTGCACACCTTGAGTATCTGTGGTAGAATCACTAAATATGACCGTCATGGGCGTACAACCCACCAATGGGCTTGCACCAAAATTAACATTAGGCCAAGCTACTTTTATAAAATTTGTTTTAGTTATGGTATCTCTACAATTGTGTTTGTCGACTGTTATTAAAGTAATAGTATATGCTCCTACATATGGAAAAGAATCAACGATAGAAAAGGTAGTATCCTGAAAAGAACCCCAATTATTGGTCCAATTATACTGAACAATATTTTGCGTATCAATAGCAGAAAGCGTAATTACTTGTTTTTTGCATAAGGTAGTATCCGTAGCAATAAAATTTGGATTAGATGCTAACAAAGTAACAACCGTTCTATTGGTATCTATACAACCCGTAGTGCTATTTTGTGCCACAAGCATTACTTGATAAGTACCCATACTTGCATACGTATGATTAGGATGATTAGCAGTAGAGCTTTGTCCATCTCCAAAAAACCAAGTATGCGATGTAGACAATATGGAACTGTCTGCAAAATGAACTAATAATGGATTAACACAATCGTATGTAAAATTAGGAATCGACTTTGGCCCTAATGCTGTAATAATATTTGTTTTAATCATGGAATCTTTACATCCATTGTTAATAGCCATCAATTTAACCGTAAATACCCCAGGATAATTATAGTGATAGTATGGACTAACATCTCCACTAGATCCAGAATCTCCGAAAAACCAATAGTATGCATTTGCATTAGTACTGGTATTTACAAAATGAACACTATCTCGCAAACAAACCGTACTTGGAGTATAAGTGAAATTTGCCGTAGGCGGACTACCTGCTGCAACTTGAAAAGAATCTACAACTGTGCAACCATTAAATGTGACGGCCGTAAGCTTAACCCAATAAACTCCGACCGTTGTATACGTGTATGTTGGATTGGCAGCAGTAGAGAAATTATTATTTCCAAAAGACCAACTATAAGAAGCAATACCATAAGGATAGGTGCCATTCCAAGCCGGTTGAGAAGGAGGATTTCGGGTTTGTAAATAGCCTTGAAAGGAAATGGGCAAAGGAATACATCCGTCTAATTTATTGGGCAAAGCTTCTAAACGCAATGGAAATATCTTAACTGCATCGGTAATACTAACAGAATCATAGCAACCAAAACTATTGGAAGCTATTAATTTTACTGTATAAAACGAATCACTAGTATATAAATGGGATGGAGTTTGTAAAGTAGATTGTGTTCCATCACCAAAAGACCATACATAACTAGATGCATTACTTGAGGTGTTTACAAACGAAATGGTTTGAGGTGCAGGACAAGTACCTGTTGTAGCAACTGTAAAATTGGCAACTGGCTTTGGGTTAATTGTAATCGTATGCGAAACGGTATCTGTACATGCTCCATTGATGGCAACTAATCGAACGGTATAAGTACCAGCATTTAAGTACGTATGCGTTGGACTATATTGCATTGCTGTATCTCCATCTCCAAACAACCATACAAATCCAGTAATGGCTGTATTGGTAGTATTCGTAAAGGTTACAGGAGCTAATCTACAAGCGCTTGTTGGTGCCGAGAATTGTGCTTGTGGGGATGATAAATTTATAAAGTTGGTATTGATAATAGTATCCTTACAACCATTAATATCTGTTACCACTAACTTAACGGTATACACACCGTTACTGGTATAAGTATGAGAAGTAGTAACCCCAACACCCGTTGTATTGTCTCCAAAATTCCAGGCATACGTAAAGGGTCCTGATCCAGTAATAGCGCTCGTAAAGTTGATTGTTTGAGGCGCATTACAAAACTGTGTTGCATTAGCGGAGAAAGTACCACTAGGTGGTGTATAAATCAAAATTCGATTCGTATCTAATTTTGTTTTACTGCAGCCCGCATTATTTGTAACTTGCAAAGTAATATTGTACGTACCAGGCAATGCGAAAGTATGTAATGGGTTAGGCACATTATCTGAATTCCCATCACCAAAATTCCATAAATAAGTAGCAGCACCGGCAACTCCATTGACAGAGGTATTGGTAAATTGAATGGCAGAACCCGGACACGTAGCATTGATGTTGGTAGTATAACTTACTTGTGGCGCAGGTAATACAGTGATATAATTAGTAATGGTTTTTGTATTGGTACTTCCTGGTCCATTAGATACAGTAAGCGTTACGGTATAGGTGCCTGGATTTGAGTAAGTGGTGGATGGATTTTGCAATACGGATGTTACCGTATTACCAAAACTCCATTGATAGGTAGTAGATGCATTAGTACCTGTTGAAGTACTTGCAAACTGAACCAACATAGGGGCACATCCACTTTGAACATTGGAAGTGAAATTGGCCGTTTGGGCAAATCCAATTACTGCATAAAACAGATTGAAAAACAGTATTATTGGAAAAACTAATTTTTGGGAACCCATAGGTGGTAATAAAGTATTACTAAGTTAAGTATTATAACTTATTTAGACTTCTTTTTTGAATATTAATATAGGGTAATTAGAAAAATTGAACCACTCGTATTTCAGCAAAATCATTTTTGAAGAGCTTCAGTGTCTTAACATAAGTATGTTCGCTTAAGGGATCCCAGATTCCCTTTGTTTTAAAAAAGATACCGTATTTGCAAGGCTGTTGAAAATTAACATCAATAGCAAAAGGCTGCTTTACATAGCCATTCCGCGGCTCTTGCAATGCTTGAAAAACCGGGAAATTAGCTTCTATCACTTCATTTTTCCAAGTTTGACTTTGAAGCCAATTTGCTGTTTCTTGGACTAAGAAAACGGTTCTTCGGTATGAAATATCACAGGTATCACTAAACGTATTGGAGTCCCAATTACTAATAGCCAAATAAGATGAAAAAGTCATTAAAAGGACTAACATACTATTTTTTAGATATTTTGTTTTAAAGTACAATTCTAGGATTTGATCTAAAGCCCATACACCCAAAACAATGATCCAGGGTAAAATAATAAGCAGATAGCGCTGCATATAAAAATTAACATTCGAAAAAAACATCGACACAATAATAAATGCAATAACAACAAAATGAAATTTGGTAGCCCTTCTATAATGAAATAAATTAAACACTAAATAAACAAAAGAAGCAAGGCCTACTATAAAGTTACTTTTATGAAAAAAGAATTGCTTACACATTAGCCAATTAGTATCAAAAAAGCCAACCAAATTAAAATGCAAATAGCCTATATGCTCAGGAAAGAAAAACCATCCATTTTGAATGCGTTGAGTAACTAAAAATAAAGCATAAACAAGTACTGGAATAATGATGCAAATCAACGAAAAGCGAGTTGCTTTTTTATCCTTATTCTTACTTAAAAACAGCTTATCAAAATAAAGAGTGCAAACAGCTACCCCAATTATGACTATAGCAGATTCTTTGGTTAGTATGGCTAGTGAACTCATTAACGCAAAGAGTAGTCCATAATTTTTAATTAAAGCCCAAACAGCCCATAAAAGAAATAAACATAGGCACATCTCAGGCAAGCTCAGTACAGACATGGAAATAAAAAGCGGCTGCACTGCTAAAAGAAGGCAAGAAAAAAAAGCAACTTTTTTAGATAATAGATTACTGATAATAAAATAAAAAGAGACAAGCACTAATAAGGATATAATTAAAGCAAGTGTGTGCGCTACCGCTACCCGATCTCCAAAAAAGTGAAATACACTAGCATTTAAGAACGTATATAATAGCGGGTGCCCTCTGGAATAAAGAGGGTCTAAACTGGATGGCAGCAAACTAATAGTGCCTGCGTCATTCATATGCTGAGCTGCTGGTATATATACGCCTAGTTCATCCCAAAAATAAGCTGTAGGTATATACTTGCTTTGATAAGCAGTAAACAGCAATAAGCCTAAAAAAAATAAAATAGGAATTAGGTTTTTCTTTATCAGTTGCATGCTATTGGTTTAAGCAAAGGTATTTTAATTTAGTAAAGAGCGAGAGCACTATCCAATAAAAATCTAATTGTATATTTGTTCCAAATTCAATATCATGCAACAAAAAATCGTATTACTCGGTTCGGGCGAGTTAGGTAAAGAACTCGTTATAGCACTTCAGCGTTTAGGTCAATACGTTATTGCAGTAGATAGTTATGAGCATGCCCCTGCCATGCAAGTAGCTCATGAATTTGAAGTGATTAATATGCTCGATGGCGATGCATTAGACGCTGTTATAAAAAAGCATAAGCCCGATTATATAGTTCCAGAAATAGAGGCGATACGTACTGAGCGTTTTTATGAATACGAACAACAAGGCTATACCGTAGTACCAAGTGCTAAGGCAGCTAATTTTACCATGAATAGAAAAGCTATACGAGATTTAGCAGCTAAAGAATTAGGTGTAAAAACGGCACCTTATCAATATGCAAGCAATTTAGAGGATTTCAAAGCAGCCGTTGCACAAATAGGCATACCCTGTGTAGTAAAGCCTTTGATGAGTAGTAGTGGGAAAGGACAAAGTGTAATTAAACAAGCAGAAAATATTGAAATGGCTTGGAATTACGCATTAGAAGGTTCTCGTGGCGATTTGCAAGAAGTGATTGTAGAAGGCTTTATTAAATTCTATGCAGAGATAACCTTATTGACCGTAACACAACAACATGGTCCTACTTTATTTTGTGCACCCATTGGTCACCGACAAGAGAAAGGGGATTACAGAGAAAGCTGGCAACCTTGCGTAATGCAAGAACAAGATATATTATCGGCTCAAAAAATGGCAGCAAAAGTTACAGAAGCATTGGGTGGTTATGGTATATGGGGAGTAGAGTTTTTCTTAACGGATGAAGGAGTTTATTTTTCAGAATTATCTCCTCGTCCACACGATACCGGAATGGTAACTCTTGCAGGTTCTCAAAATTTAAACGAATTTGAATTGCATGCTAGAGCTATCCTTGGATTGCCAATTCCGCATATAACACAAGAAAAAGCAGCGGCAAGTGCTGTTATTTTAGCAAGTGAAACGAGTACGGAATTTGAAATTAACGGTGTTGATAAGGCTTTACTGCAGGATCGTTCAGACGTAAAATTATTTGGCAAACCAAGTACTCGACCTTACAGAAGAATGGGGGTAGCGCTTACATACGATACCATAGAAACACCTATTGAATCACTAGTTGAAAAAGCTACTGCTATAGCTAAAGAAATTACAATAAGCTACC
>JAURLW010000081.1 GCA_030831005.1 Bacteroidota bacterium | reverse complement strand
CGTAGCAATTTCTGGTAAGTAGGCATTGTAAAATACCAAGCTGCCACAAAACCCAATTGCCGCTATGGCAAAACAGGAGATGCCCCACCAAAAGTGAGTGTCTGTGAAATAAAATAATCCCATACAAGCAATACTACCTATATAAGTAAAAAACTGCATGTAGCGTTTTTTATTACCACCAACATCGGCCATTGAAGATAATATGGGCGACATAAAAGCGATTAATAAATAGGCAAAAGCAAGGGTATAATCAAATACCACATTATTAGACAGGGAATGATTACCTATTTGAATCTTCTCTGGACTTACAGCTTTGTAATAGGCAGGGAAAATGGTAGAAGTGATCACTAGATTATAAGCGGAGTTAGACCAATCGTACATGGCCCATGCTTTTTGAATTTTATTCATTTCGGTTTTTATGTATTTCAACTAAAAGTACATATTTTGTCTTTAAATATTGAACTGTTTTAACGCATTTTTAACCACTGTTAATTTTGCTTAATTAGCCCCCGTATTAAATTTGCAATTAAAAATTTTTTTATGGCAAGGTCATTTTTGCTATGGCTTTTTATAGTTTTTTCTTCTTGGAGCGCTTTTGCTCAACAGCTTGTTTTTAGTACGCAAGTTGGTGGAGAAAAAATGGGCATAAAAGATCAGTTGCAAGTAGATTACGTCTTGCAAAATGCGCAACAAATAGAGAGCTTATCGCCTCCTAATTATACAGATTTCAATATCGTTGGAGGTCCCTATCAATCGTCGCAGTCCAATATTCAAATGATGGGTAATAGAATGGTAGAATCAAAAACAATTACCATTTCTTATGTTTTACAGCCTAAGCATTCAGGTACTTGTACTGTTTTAGGTGCTATCGCCAAAGATGCTGCTAATCACACCTATGTTTCTAATGCGGTAAGTGTGCAGGTAGTAAATGGATCTTTAGCCCAACAAAGATCCTCGTCGAGAGATCCATTCGGAGACGACGATCAAGATCCTTGGGCAATGATGCGTCAGCAAATGCAACAGATGCAACAACTTTTTTCAGGGAGAGGTCGACAACAAGCGCCACCCTCAAATCAGTCGGCAGAAGAGATAAAAGCGCCTGCAGATTTAAATAAAGATGTTTTTATAAAAGTTAGCGTAGATAAATCAAGTGCCTATGTAGGTGAGCAAATTACGACAAGCTATAAGCTTTATACGCGTTTGCCTATGCAAATGAGTATTTCAAAATTGCCTTCCTTAAATGGTTTTTGGACACAAGATTTTGAATTGCCAAAAGAAATGAAACCGACAGAAGAAATTATCAATGGTAAAAAATACCAGGTATTTCTTCTCAAAAAGTCAGCACTATTCCCTCAGCAAGTAGGCAAATTGCAATTAGATCCTGCAGAAGCAAAGGGGCTGGTAAGGGTAGTGCAAAAAACAAAGCGAGCAAATCCTTTTGCTGATGATCCTTTTTTTAGTCAATTTGGAAGCTTGTTTATGGGCGATCCATTTTTTGATAATGATCTTTTTTCGGGAATGGCTTATAAAGATATTCCAGTAACAATTGCAAGTGCGCCCGTTTCGATAAACGTTAAAGAAGTACCCAACACTAAAAAACCAATATCGTATACTGGAGCTGTTGGTAAATTTCAATTCGATGTTCAATTAGACAAACTATCCTGTAGCACCGATGATGCTTTAAAATTAAAATTACTTATTAGGGGAAGTGGTAATTTGAAATTAATAGAAGCCCCTGTATTTGATTTGCCAAAAGGATTAGAAAAATATGACCCTGTAGTCATAGACTCTATAACAGGAAGAACAACGGCTATTGAAGGTTTTAAAGAATTTGAATATGCCTTATTGCCAACGGCACCAGGTGATTACGAAATAGCGCCCATTACTTTTTCCTATTTTAATCCGGCAACTCAACAATACGAGAGCATCGTTTCACAGCCTATTCATTTACATGTAGTGTTAGGTAAGCAACTACCTACTAATAAAAAAGTTAAGCTAAGTCAATTTCATAATTACAATCGTTCCATTAATGCCCAAAATCCTTTTTATGCATTCGATCATGTGTGGTATTGGATGATAATGCTATTGGTAGGCTTGTTTTTACTTATTCAGTTAACAAAGCACAAATGGCAAAAGATGTGGAGTGCTTGGATTGATAAACGAAATAATCGATCAAATCGAGTGGCTTTAAAACGAATGAAAAAAGCTCAAGTGTTTTTAGACCAAAAGCAGATTGAGTTGTTTTATGAAGAGGTATCTAAAGCTATTTGGCTTTATTTAAGCGATAAATTAACTATTGATTTAGCGAGCTTGTCTAAAGAAGCAGCTTTAGAAAAATTGGCAGCAAGGCAATTGGAACAAAAAATAATTGATAATGTAACAGCAGTAATCAATGATTGCGAAATGGCCTTATATGCACCTTCGATTGCAGAGCACAAAATGCAGCAAACATATCAAGACACTATTGCTATTATTACTCACATTGAAAATAGTAAAAAATGAAGAAGATGAAGTTCTATTTTATTATTGCTACAGTTCTAAATTTTGCTAGCTTTTCAGTTTGGGCAGACAATGCAAAAAGTACCCTTCCCTTGCAATTTCAGCAAGCTATGCAAAACAAAAACTGGGATTTTGCAAATGTTTGTATCGACAGTATGTTGCAAGAAGCTCCTTATCAAGATCAGCTTTGGTATAATAAAGGGGTAGTATATTATCAACAACATTTATTGGCAGAGTCTATTGCCTGTTTCCAAAAAGCCATATTGCTTAATCCCTTTAACAAAGATGCAAAGGATAATTTGCTGGTTGCTCAAAGTAGATTAGTTGATCGATTGCCCAACTATTTTGACTTTATTTTGTTAAGGTGGTGGAAGCTTTTAAGTAGTCCCTATTTTCATACGTATTGGGCTTTTACGGCACTTGGTTTATGGGTACTTATCGGATTAAGTATGTACTTGCCTAAGGCATTGCAAACAAAGAAACAGTTTAGAATAGTCAAAAACAGTATGCTTTTTTTAAGTATTTGTTTTTTTATTATGGCCTATTTTTCTTGGTCTTCATTAAAGAATACTACTGTTTTTGTTGTTCAATCCGATCAAGCAATGCAATATGCGACCCCTATGTCTAAGTTAGGTACAAAAGTACCGTATGGTACGATTGTTTCGGTATTAGAACGAACACCTAATTGGTATAAAGTGGCCTTGCCAAATGGAGTAGAAACTTGGATGCAACAACAAACCCTTACAAAATTTTAAAGATGAACGCCTCAATAGAACAAATTAAGAAAGTTATAGAACAAGATCGACAAGCCTTACTTACCCATCCTTTGTATAAGAAAGTAGAACGTTTAGATCAATTACAGTTGTTTACAGAACAACATGTATATGCAGTGTTTGATTTCATGTCTTTATTAAAAACATTGCAGCAATTACTTACTTGTGTTCAAGTGCCGTGGGTGCCAGTTGGAACGCCGAATACCCGCTATTTGATCAATGAAATTGTATTAGGTGAAGAATCAGATGTTGACGAGCACGGTGTGCGTATGAGCCATTTTGAAATGTATGTAAAAGCAATGCAGCAATTGGGGGCGTCTACCTCCGGTATTCATGCGTTCTTGGAAGATTTGCAAAAGGGCATTGCTATTCACGATGTTATCAAAAAACAGGTTGCGCATCCTAAAGTACAAGCTTTCCTTGAATTTACATTTGAAGTGGTAGCTACCCAAAAAGCACATGTGGTGGCATCGGTTTTTACTTTTGGAAGAGAAGATTTGATCCCAGAAATGTTCATGAATTTAGTAAAAGAACTTTCTACGAGTCATCCAGAGAAAATTAATCCGTTTAAATATTATTTGGAACGTCATATAGAAGTAGATGGCGATCATCATAGTCATTTGGCAATTGAAATGGTTTCTGCTTTATGTGGAGATGATGTGCACAAATGGGAAGAGGCCGCTGAATATGCTAAAAGAAGTATACAGCATCGTTACCAACTGTGGGATGCAATACTAGAGCTTATTTAATTTCCTTTGCCTTGCTTGCTTAATCGCTTCTGCAACTGCCATTGGTTGAATGGCTAACATACAAGCACATGCTTCTTGAGTATGTCTGCAACTTTCACAAGATTTATCTAAAACAAAGACTTGGCTGTGTTTGCCTATGGGCGACCATCTGCCAGGATGCATAGGTTTTATAGGTGGATATATTCCAAAGGCATCTTTATTGCTTAAAGCTGCAATATGAAGCGGGCCAGTACTATTGGCAATAAGGCCATCTGCAGCTTGAATAAAATCGATATAGGTACTTAAGTTGAATTTGCCTATACAATCAATAAAGAACTCGCCATCGCATTTTTCTAATAAGGGTGCTAATTTAGTTCGATCACTTTCTAAGCCACACAAATAAAGGGTGAAGTTTTCTTTAGGTAATAAACGTACTAAATTTTCAAAGTTTTCATTGCCCCATTCTCTCGCACTTCCTTTAGAAGTTGGGTGTAATATCAAGTGATATTTGGAATGATCCAAGGAAAATGCTGAACTTGTTTCTGTTCCTAAAGTTGTGGCATCTGCTAGTTGCTCGAGTGAATAATTCGTTTCGAGAAATAGGGGTTGTAACAGCTTTGCATTTAATTGAGCTTCATGAAGTGGTGAATGCCTACGACTTAAGCGAACTAAACGGTTGCAGTACAACCAATGAAACCATCGATTGGTGGTGCCAATGCGTAAGGTTATATCTTTTCCTTTTGCAGCTTTTGCAATTGCAGCATCAGGGAAGACATGGATTATAGCATCTGCTTTTGTAGTAGTATGGGAAGTAATAAAATCAGCCTTACTGATAAAATGATCTACTTGTTGACAGCGCTCAATTACTGCTTGGGTATAGGGTTGGCCAATAAAGCTAATGCTACAATTTGGGAATTGCTGTTTTATCAAACCAGCTAAGGGTAGGGTTAAGATAACATCTCCAATACTATCTGTTCGGCTGATGATGATATGTTTAGGTTGCAACGCTAACATATTTAATCATGAATAAGAGTAGTCAATAAACCTAGTCCAACACCCAATAGAATAGCCAATATTTTTTTATTGGTAAGCATATGATGCTTGGTGCCACTTTCAAAAAATATAGTGGTAGCAATATGCAAAAAAGCACCTGCAACTATAGGAATGATAACAGAAATAATAGTGGATACAAATAAGAAATAAATGCCCAAATTATGTGCTAAAATAGCAGTTACTGGGGTAATGGCTGAAAAGAAAACAATGGTAGGAATGATCTTAGTTCTATTCCCTGTTGCTATCAACAAGGAGGCTACTAAAATTGCTTCCGGAAATTTATGGGTTGCAATGGCTAAGTACAATGCGGGCTCGGTACTATTGGAATGGTAATTGAAACCTAATGGAATGCCTTCCATTGCTGCGTGTAAACTCAAACCAATAATCACAGACGAAAGTGCCATTTTTTCACCATGATGATGCACGTGAATATGACCATGCTCCACTCCGTGTGTGTAGCGTTGAATAACCAATTGTATGAAAAATCCAATTAGTAAGTAAAGTCCGGCTTTTGAGCCAATGTCGGTAAAGGTTTCAGGTATTAAATGTAAAAGAGTTACGGCTAGTAAAAAAGATCCTGAAAAGGCTAATATCGTATTGATTTTTTCTGGATGAAAATCCTTATTTCTTAAGGGTAGTAAGCCACCAATAAGTGTTATAACGAATAATAAAAGATTGAACAAATACGTCATTAATATAAATATAAGTGCTTGTTGAAACCAAGCCGTGCCAGAATGTTATTACAAATATACACTATTGTTTATTTTTCTACTTTTTAAATTTGCTTTTTGTAAATTCGCGTTATGAGATATGTTGCTTTAATAGGCTTTGCGCTATTGCTCCTATGTACACAAACATTGGTTTCTTGTCGCGCCGACAAAAATAAAATCGTTAGGGATACCGTCCTAAAGGGCAACTATTATTCTGTAAAACAGTTTTTTCAAGATCAATGGAATTCCTTTGAAGGTCAGCCATATTCGCTTTATAAAATTACCGAAGATGCAAAAGGAATAGATACACAAATGGTTTCTGCTTTAGATTTAAATTGGAGGTCTATAGCTGTGCAATTTTGGGATACGGATATTAGTGATAGTAGTTTCAGGTCTAAATATGAAGTCAATACGTTTCAAGATCCTAGTATGCAAACGATGACCTTGTATTATGAAGCTAAAGATGAGCAATTGGTAACCCAAGTTTTACAAGTAGTGGTAGATTTATTGAATAAGAAAATTAAATCTATTTATATCACAGCAAACAAAACACGAAATGGTTTGCATTTGGTTCAGAAGTTATTGTACAAGCCACTTAAAACCATACAAATTCAAGAAGAACTTTATTTGCCATCTGGAGTTACGCAAAAGAGCACCACGAGTTATATATTTATGTAATTATGACGAAAGAAGAATTTGCT
>JAURLW010000080.1 GCA_030831005.1 Bacteroidota bacterium | reverse complement strand
CTGTTTTCTTCTAGATTGCAAGCTTGTGCTGTACAGCCCGGTGTATTATCTTTTGGATAAAAATACAATGCTACTTTTTTTCCTTTAAAATCAGCTAAAGAAATTTTAGCTCCGTTTTGATCAATCCCTTTTATTGCAGGTGCTTTTTTACCTATTTGAATACTCATGATAGTAGTTTTTATGAAAACAATTATTTGCTAATAAAGTTGAAGGAAAGTGTTTTTTTATTGCCGTTTTCATCTTTAGCAATGGCTTCCAAATGATGCTTTCCTGGTTTACAATGTTCATCAAATTTATAAAACCATTCCGTTCCTCTTTGTTCAAAACATACCCATTGCTTATCTATGGTGCATTGAAAAGAAGTAACACTGGTATAGTTATCTTTAACTTTAAAACGAAGTTCTTCTTTAAAAACTCCATGCTTAGCGTTGGAAATAGTGGTAATTGTAGGTGCTGTTGTATCCAGGGTCAATTGAAAGCTAGCTAATTCTTTAGTGGTCACTACATAACGATCTTCATCTAAAATAGCTGCTTTATAAGAGGTGTCTTTAAAAGAAACCATTTGCATAACCACTTTGTTTTGTAAGTGGGTTGGCAATTCTTGGTTTGGTCTAATCGCAATTCGCATTGCTTTATGTAATGGAGCAGGTAAGAGGTTAGTAATCACTTGAGCCGACAAAGCCTTGGCATTTTTGTTGATAAGCGGATTAAATTCAAGCTTATCATATACCGTATTTTCAGGTAACGTTATAACCACTTCATCAGTTTGGTAACTATAGGCTTTATTAGGAAGAAGTGTATACGACTTATTAATAGTATTTATAGCACCCACCACTATGTTTGCCTTAATAAATACGCTATTTTCATGGGCATCGATGCATTCGATTTCAAGAGCATGTCGTTCATTAGTATTCCAATTAAATTGCTGCGTAGGGTTGGCATAAATATGTTTTAATTCATTACCCGGCAAACAAAATAATAATTGTATCCAATCTTTATAGGTTTTATAAAATGGATAATCTATGAAGGCATGCATATAGCGGGTAACATCATACCCAATATTATCTAAGGTTATTGTTTGCACCAATTGTTTGTCAACAAATAATTTGCAGGTGTAATACGTAAGCGTATTTGTACTCCCTTGCATAAAATCATTGATTTGCAGTCCAAAACCAGGTGCAGGAGTAGATATGTTTATTGGTTCCTTTACTTGGTATTCATTATTTACTTTTTGAAGGGTGTAGGCTTTATTGAGTGCGCCATATATACTTGCTGACCTGTCATAAACATAAAATGTGACGGGAACAGGAGCCACAGTATCTGCTATAGGCAAACCAAATAACATTGGATTTAATGGATGTTCGCTAAGCGTGTTACGAATTTCAAAATGAAGATGAGGAGCGGTTGACGAACCCGTATTGCCGCTATAAGCTATAAATTTTCCTTGGCTTACTGGAAATTGATCAGGTTTAAGGGTTACATCAATATTCCATTTTTTCTGCGCATATTGTTGTGTTTTGACAAATGCTTGAAGGTGGGGTTCGAAATTATTAAGGTGAGCATATAAGGTAGTAAATCCATTGGGGTGGGTAATATAAATAGCATGACCAAAACCAACTGCATCTAATTTAATTCTTGAAATATAGCCACTTGCTGCTGCATGAACAGGCATGTTTTCTTTACCCAAAGTTTTAATATCTATGCCACTATGAAAATGATTGGGTCTGCATTCACCAAAATTGCCCGCTAAATAAATGGGTATAGAAAGTGGATTACGAAAATAGTTTGTAGGATAGTTATTTTGAGCAAGTACTACTATACCCATCAACATAAAATAAATTAAGGAAACAAATAACTGAACTATTTTCATAAAATAAAGATACTGCAGCCAAAGAAAATAATCGCTATTTTAAATGCCTTTTCAGCATGATGTTGTATTTTTGCCAAGCTCCAAAAAGGCATCCTTCATCATGTTTGAGAAACTAAAAAATAAATGGAAACTTAGTTCACTTCAATTGCTCTTAGTTTTTATAACCTTTGCCTTAGGAGGCAGCTCGTGTAGTTGGTTAAGTAAAAAAATAGTTTTTGCTTTTTTAGATCAAAACAGTGTATTAGGCTGGATTGCCTATTTTATTTGTGTTTGCTTACTTTGGCCTTTATGTGTTTTAGTGATTAGTATTCCTTTAGGACAATTTACTTTTTTTAAAAACTATGTTGGAAAAATTTTTAAACGTTTCCGATCATAATTAGTGTAGAATACTATGAATAATTGCTAATGATTTCATAGTATGCATGTGTTCTGTATGTTGTTTTAAAAATAATAACAACCAATCTAATACTTCTTTTCTAGTTTGACTATTCGATTTTATCTGTGATATATCCTGCAATGATGCACCTTGCATAATGGCAGATAACAAAACTAACGCATCTGTTTTCAATACCGTTGAATCTCCTGTGGCACTTGCTGTAAATGTAGCATCAGTTATGCTTAAATAGGGTGTGTTTTCAGAATAAACACCTTGGATGGCATAACCTAAATATGCAGCACAAGAAAGTGTAAAATAAATTGGATAATTACCCATTTCAGCCGGAGGCGTTGCATCAAGGGTTTGTAAAAATTGTTCGGTAAAATCAAATAAGTCAGTTTGTATACTGGCTTCTGGTAATAAACGAAGTAATAATTCTATTGCATATAAGGCTACGGTATTAGCAACAACTTGCTCCTGTACTTGTTGATAATAATAGGCTGTTCCAAATTCTTTAATTGTTTGCAAAGTCTTATTAGGCTTATGCTCAACCACAATATCTAACTGACTACCTACTTGCAATAAACCAGCTCTATTCGTTTTCGACTTTACTCCTACACTTCTAACTCCCTTCAGCAGATAAGATTGTATACCGTATAATTCGGTGAAGAGGGTGCAGATTAAACTAGTCTCCCCGTATTTAGTGGTTCTTAAAATAATGGCTTTTGTTTTTTGCTGCATCTAAGGATTAATTATCAATTTAGAAACCATTACATCTTGTCCTAATTTATCAGCAGCAAAAATTAAGTAAACACCTGGGGCTGGTTTATGCCCTGTATAATCTATGCCATTCCAGGTAGCTTGTCCACCAAGCGCTTTAGTTTTATATACTAATTGACCGTTGATATCCGTAAAGCGCACATCAGCATTTTCTAACAGGCCTTTAATAGCAATAGTGCCAGAAAAACTTGCACTACTAATAGGATTAGGATAAACCAATACATCATTATACGTTTCTGTTCCTTCGGTAGCTGTACTTTTAAAACTAACTAATCCAAATTCCGTACCAAAATAAACATCACCTGTTTTGTTATCTATACTTATCGTGTTTATATTATTAGATGGCAAGGGGCTATTGGCTACTGTAAATCGTTGAATAATTTTTGTAGCATCTTCACTAATAAGCCATACGCCATTGTTTGAACCCACCCATTTTCTATTAGCACCATCTACTGCTATTGCAGTAATATTCTGACCAGAAAATAAATAAGATGCAAATAAATCATATTGCACAATTCTAATTTCTGCTTCACAAGTTCGTGCTATTACATTTCTTGGGCAATTTACAATACCGATGCCATTATCTGTTCCAATCCAAATAGCACCTGATTGATCTTTAGCTAGACAATTCACTTGATTGCTTGGTAAATTTCCTGCACCTTTTCCAGAAAGTAATTGTACATATGTATCATCATTAGCGTTTTCGATAGTATTGTTATCATTATAAACAATTACACCGCCACCTCTTGGAGCGAAATACCATTTTTGATTGTAATCATCAATAAGCAAACCCGCTGCTGCATATGGTATGGGTCTTGTAGCGTTGGGGATCTGAAATTTATATATCGAGTTATTTCTTTTTTTACAAATCAACTCTTTTGTAGATCCAAACTGATTTATCCATAAATTTCCATAGCTATCAAATGCTAATCCGGTTACATTATAATTACCTGGTTCCGTTGCTGACTCGCTTAAGAAAGAGTTCTGTTTGAAAGCAGTAGCGGTGCCATCACTTTTAAAAGACCACATACCATTATAATACGTGCCAGCATAAAGTGTAGCATCAATAGGATCTTTGGCTAAACATAAAAAATCTCTGACGGTATCACTAAAAAATGGATAAGTCCAAGCCGTATAATTTTTCCATTTAAAAGGATCATTTCTAAAAGAAATTCCTGCTGGACTATTCATAGGACCAAACTTGTCGTCATGACCTCCGTGTGCCACAATAAGTTTAGTATTGTCTGCCAAAATACTGAAAGCAGTATAAGTAGTAGGACAATCGAAACGTAAAGACAAATTAGAACCTGAGTTAGTCAAGTACTTTAATCCCTCATAAGCATCCGCAACCATCCAAGAACCATTGAGCAAACAAACTGCTTGAACAGGTTTTCCCATTCTTATAGAATCTAATTTTTGTAAATTACTATTGTACTTTACAAAACTTCCCACACCTAATGAATCAGAAAAAGTACAAAGCACCAAATTACTTGTTGTACTACCCAAATAAGTTATGGGTTTGTCAACTTTAAACTTAAAGACGCTATTAGCTTGATTGATTTGAAAAAGGCTATCTTTTTTAGACCAGAACAAATCTTGACCATTGCTTGTAATGCAAGCGCTAGAGTTAGTGGCAGCAAGAAGCGACCAATTGTTCATAGATTGTAAAAAAGGATTATTCTTATTGGCTTTATAAATGCCAGCATTAGTGCATACATAAATATTAGATTGGTGTATACACACATCTTTAATAGATAAGGTTTGCGAATTAGCTATTAAGGTATAAGTATTTTTTACTTCTCTATTTTGTATATCAATAAGCACCAGTCCAAAATCAGTAGCTACATATAACCAGCCGTTATTAGTGTATAATCGGTTAATTGTTTTTGAACCTGTTATGGTTTTCAATTTTATATCGGGAATAGAAAAAAAATAATCATCCTGATAAAAATCTAAGTTGCCATTTGCATATGCAAAAACGAAGCAATCGTTAGTGGTATCATAGGCGGTATGGGTAGTTTGTACATCATGTAAGCCATTAACTTTACTGAATGTCTCAAAACTACCATCTTTTGTATGATATACATAAGGTGCTATTTCAGTAGCTGCAAATACATCGGTACCATTGGTACTTACCCCTAAAGCTAGATTATAAGAAAGATGCGATTGCCAAGCCCCAATAGCTTGTTCTTGCGCAAGAACAGGAATTGAAAAAAACAAACAAAGTATAAAACTATATTTCATAAACACTATTGTAATAAATTATCAATGGTAATGGGTAAAAAATGATGTTCTAATTGTTGCACTTTTTTGGCAATGTCTGCTGCTGAATCGTCAATAGCAATAGCTATTTTCTCTTGCAGTATAATTGCACCTTCATCATAATGTTCGTTTACATAATGAATGGTAATTCCTGATTCAGTTTCTTTTGCATCCTTTACTGCTTGATGTACACGCATTCCATACATTCCCTTTCCACCATGCTTTGGTAAAAGAGCAGGGTGAATATTGATTATTTTATTAGGAAATGCGTGTACGATATGCTCCGGCAATTTCCATAAAAAACCCGCTAAAACAATAAGAGAGGGCTGATAAGTGATTAATGTAGCTATCCATTCGGCACTATTAAACGTTTCCTTATTTAACAATAATACCGGTATAGCTTGTTCCTTAGCTAATTGGATTACTGGAGCATCTTCTTTGTTAACCACTAATAAAGCTATAGAAAAGGTATCAGTCGTTTTTGCATACTGCATTATACTAGAAAAATTGCTGCCAGCACCAGACGCAAAAACTATAATAGACTTCATAAAAGATATATTGTAATAAATAAAACGAATTAATTTTTATAATCGTATTAATAATGGTGTAAAGATACTTTAGAACTCGTATGAAATGCATAAGAATTTGTAATTAAACCCACAAAATATTCTAACTTTATATCCTTATAATTTTATGTG
Organism: Bacteroidota bacterium; assembly: GCA_030831005.1. Lineage (GTDB taxonomy): Bacteria > Bacteroidota > Bacteroidia > Chitinophagales > Chitinophagaceae > CAIWHF01. The sequence continues at coordinate 1,763 of JAURLW010000080.1, read as the reverse complement.
CATCAAGCACATAGCCTACAAGCTAAAATGAACCCCTTATTAAAACATTTATACCGTTTTTTTCTACTTATTGCCTTGGCGGTAATACTGCCGATTAGCATTATTTGGGGGCAAAACAATGCTCTTATTCAACCCAGGATTTTGTTTTTAGTAGACGGGTCTTCAAGTATGTTAGAATCTTGGCAGGCTAATCAAATTCGCTTTAAAGCTGCGGGTAAAATCATTGATCAAATTGTAGACAGTATTTATAAAGTAAACCCCAATGTAGAATTTGGTTTGCGTGTTTATGGACATCAACATACGGCTCAAGAAAACAATTGCTTTGATACCAAATTAGAAGTACCCTTTGGAAAAAGTAATGCTACCCAATTATTTTTGCGCATGAATAGCCTTAAGCCTTTGGGTGTATCTCCCATTGCTTACTCTTTAAAAGAAGCGGCAGAGAATGATCTTATTAATACCAGCAATTATAATTACAGCTTAATCTTAATTACTGATGGTGGTGAAAGTTGCAATGGAAATATTTGTGAAGTAGTGAAATTATTGCTTGAAAAAAAGATAAAGTTTCAACCCTATATCATTGGTTTAATAAATTACCAACCGCTCGAGTTGCAATACGCCTGTTTGGGTACTTACTTGAAAGTAACTAATGATGCAGAAGCTACGCTTGCTACCAATACCATTCTGCAAGCCTACAAACCTAAATTTTTAGTACCTGAACTAAAAACTACTACTGCAGAAGATTATTTGAGTGGTTTAAAAGCGAATATGAATGAAATTAAGCCTATTAACAAAATCGCTTATTTTAAAATAGTAATTGCCCCCAAGCTCAATCAAATAAAACTTTTAGCCAACAAAAAACCTACACCACTTAAAGATACTAGCGATGAAATAGTGGAAAGAAAAATGGATACTATCTTTCTGGCTCAAATCAATTCGCTTAATAAATTACCTTATGTTCATTTAGCTTTTGAAAACACGGTATTAAAACCTTATTGGTTAAACACCATTAAATTATTAGTACCCGAAACTCCGGTTGAGGTCGACACCTTAGCATTGACTTATTTATTAAGTATAAAGAAGTTAAGATCATTTGAAATTAAGTATAATATACCTAATCCATATTCGGGTATGGCGGCTAAAAAAATTACTTACCGCCAGGAAGAAGAATCAGAAATAAATAGAGATACTCTAGATTTTATAGCTAGCAAACAGCTCTATTATTTTTATAAACAAGCGAAAGCACCCATTGGCATTGTAAAAACAAAACTTGTTACGAAGTCTGTTATTTATAAAGAAGAGTTTTCATTTACTCCCGATTCGTTAACTGAATTATTGGCAATTCGTATTAAGCCCATTAAATTTCAAACGGTTTATGGAGGCCCCAACAGAGGACATACCTTTGCTAATAAAACTACAAGTACATACGAAGCAAGCATAGAGATAGAGCCAACTACTATTCCTTCTATAAATGCTATTGCTGCTAAAAAAATATACTTTCCTTTTACTTATACCATCCCAAATCGTATAACACAGTTTTCTAAAAAAACAGCTAGTCCTTATGAAGCAAGTATAGAGATAGAGCCAACCACTATTCCTTCTATAAATGCTATTGCTGCTAAAAAAATATACTTTCCTTTCACCTATACCATCCCAAATCGTATAACACAGTTTTCTAAAAAAACAGCTAGTCCTTATGAAGCAAGTATAGAGATAGAGCCAACCACTATTCCTTCTATAAATGCTATTGCTGCTAAAAAAAT
>JAURLW010000079.1 GCA_030831005.1 Bacteroidota bacterium | reverse complement strand
TTATGTCAGCTACTAAAGAAAAAAACAACAACCTGTTCTTATTTGATAAAACCAATTATACCCTAATGATTGCAGGGGTTTTATTAATCTTAATAGGCTTCTACTTCATGAGTGGAGGTAAAAGTGAAGATGTACACCAATTTCACGCGGAGGAAGTATTTAGCACTTCACGCATTACGCTAGCTCCTATTCTAGTTTTACTGGGCTTTGTAGTGGAGATTTTTGCTATCATGCGCAAACCAAAATCATAAAAAAAGGCCTATTGAAAACAATAGGCCTTTTTTTATATAGTTGTGAATTTAAATTTTCCAAGCATCCATTCCAGAGTCATCGTCAGCAGACGGTAGTGCTGATGGCGTTTCTTGCACTGGCGCATCTGGTACAAAAGCACTTGGTGCAGCAGCTGGAGCACTATAAGGTACATACTCGCCTTCTTCTTCTTGATCGTGATTAAACGCATCAAAATCAAAATCTGGCATTAAATCTGTTTTAACGTAATTAACGGTTTCCGTCATGGCTGCAACAAACTTGTTGAAATCCTCCTTGTATAAGAAAATTTTGTGGCGATCATAACCATTATCATCAAATCTCTTTTTACTCTCTGTGATAGTTATGAAAAAATCGCTTCCTTTTGTAGCTCTAACGTCAAAAAAATACGTTCTTCTTTTCCCTGCTTTTACGCGCTTAGTGTAAATGCTTTCGTTGCGTTGTTCGCCTTGTTGTTTGTTTTCGTACGACACGATGCTGTTTTTTTAAATGAATGATAAACAAAAATAAACAAGATGTGCTTAAATACAAGTACTTATGCAATGCCAAATTGCGTTTGTTAGAAACGTGGGGAAAAGTGAAATGTATCAATTATCATATAAACTTCTAAAATTGTTTGAAAAATTTAAAAAAGTCCTTACTTTTATAAGCAATTAGCATATTAAAACAGTCTTTAAACTTATTTTATGAAAAAAATCGCATTCTTATTAGTATTGATGGTAGCAAGTAAATTTGGTTTTGCTCAATGCCACATTTATGGTACCGACCACAATGGAAAAAATAAAGTTCAAATTGGTGTTTATGAAAATGGAGTAATTTATAGCTCTAATGCTCATGATGAAAATTTAGAACAAATGGGCATGATAGAAGGTGGCCATATTTTTTCTACCAATCACAAAGGCGATTACAAAAAATTAGTAGGTGTAGTTATCGGTAATAAAGTATATGCTACTGACGATTATAAACATTATGAAACTTTAGTTGGATTCATCGAAGGTGATGCAATTTACGGATGTAATAAAGATGGTAAAGATCCACACCAAGTAGGTACAACTCGCGGTGGTGGTGGCGCTTGCGGTGCTGCAGCAGCATACTTATTATTATTATAATATTAAACAACAAGTTAAAAAAGGCTATTCTTTCGAATAGCCTTTTTTATTTACTAGACTTTAGGTCTAATACTTTAATTTGCAGTCGAGATTTTCCGTTAAAATCATTTTGATCAATCGTATAAACAACATCAAATAAGCCATCTTTAACTATACCGATTTTATCGGCCAAATTAAACCCAATCCCCTCCATATGCGCACCATTTTGCTGAATGCTAAATTTCAAATGCGCATCTTTTACAATTCTTGAATACCCTTTATCATCCTGTACACCTTTAGATATAAATACAGGTCTTAAGTTATTAGGACCAAAAGGTTCAAATTGGTTAATCAAGTTGAGCAATGCAGGTGTAATATCACTCAATTGCAATTCTGCATCTATACTAATTTCTGGGATTAAAACAGATGGATCTATCGTATCGGCTACTTGTTTTTCAAATGCTGCGATAAAAGCATCTACCTGATGGAGGTGCATAGTCATACCCGCTGCAAAATAATGACCTCCATAGTTTTCTAATAAATGGCTACATGCTTCTATAGCCTCGTGAATATTAAACCCGGGAATAGAACGCGCAGAACCTGAAGCCATACCGTTAGACTCGGTTAATACAATAGTAGGTCGATAATAATGATCAATCAAGCGCGAAGCTACTATACCTACTACCCCTTTATGCCAATTGGTTTGAAATAAGACGGTTGATTTTTTATGCTGTTGATGGGGATGTTGTAATAATTGTATGGCTTGCTCGGTAATGGTTTTATCTACTTCTTTCCGATCCAAATTATCGGCTTGTAAAGCTGCTGCTATTTCTTTTACTTTTTCTTCGTCGGTTTCTATAAAAAGCTCTACCGCTTTTTTAGCGTCATCCATCCTACCAGCTGCATTTACGCGTGGACCAATTACAAACACCAAATCTGACATTTGTAAAGTTCTTTTAAAATCAGAAGCCTCTAAAAGAGTTTTCAATGAAAGCGAAGGCTGCTCATTTGCTTTCTTAATACCATAAAAGCCTAATACTCTATTTTCTCCATCTAATGCTACAATATCGGCAGCAATACTTGTTGCTACTAAATCTAAATAGGCATATACACTTTCCTTGGGTTTATTAAGTTGTATAGCTAGCGCTTCTATTAATTTAAAACCAATACCGCAGGCACTAAGCTCTTTGTATGGATACGTACAGTCTGCTTGTTTGGGATTTAATATAGCTAACGCATTGGGTATGCGCTCGTCTGGTAAATGGTGATCACAAATAATCACATCAATACCCAAACCATTGGCATAATCTACCAAATCGGCAGATTTAATACCACAGTCTAGGGTAATCAATAAGGTATGTCCATTCGCTTTAGCAAAATCAATACCTTGCTTAGATAAGCCATAGCCCTCTTTATAACGATGGGGTATATAATAATTTAATTGCCCAGCATACAAAGATTTTAAGAAGGAATAAACAACCGCAACCGAACTGGTGCCATCTACATCATAATCGCCATAAATCAATATGCGCTCATTCCATTCTATAGCTGAGCATATTCTATCTACCGCTTTTTGCATACCCTTCATTAAGAACGGATCATGCAAATCGCTGAGTTGTGGTCTGAAAAATAATTTAGCTTGATCAAAAGTATAAATACCTCTAGCCACCAACATCTTACATATTGCTGGATGTACGCGCAAGGAAGCTTGTAATTCATTTACGATTTGCGCATCAACTTCTTTTATGGACCATCGCTTAGTGAGCCCCATTACCAAATTCTAAAGTAGCAACTGATACATGATAATCATTCATCCAAGCATCTACTTGCTTTTTAAACGCATCTGTTGCTATCAATTCAAAATAATTTCCCGCTTGCATAATGCGCTGTAATAAAGCATCTTGCTTTTCAATACATTGCCATGCGGTACTATATGGAATATGGCTAAAAGAAACCATTTCGTAAATAGAATTAAATTGCGTTGGATAGCGTAAGCCTAAATCCTTTTCGATCTTCTTTCTTTCTAAGAATTCAGGATCGGCTACTTTATCACGCATTTCAATAAAGTTGTACAACGCCAATTGTAAAACTGCATCACCATTAGGTTTACGAAGTTTTTGATACTGTGCTAATACCGCTTCCCAATCATCGCCACATTGATCCATACATTGCATCAACACACTACAATCTTCAAAACCAGCATTCATTCCCTGACCGTAGAATGGCACAATGGCGTGCGCCGCATCACCAATAAGTGCACTTTTATTTTTGTATACCCAAGGGAATATGCGCGTAGTTACCAAACTAGCCGTTGGATTATGTGTATAATCTTCGAGTAAAGTAGGCATCAAAGGAACGGCATCAGGGAATTGCTCATTAAAGAATTGTAAGATTTCTTCATTTGTTTTTACACTATCAAAAGAAGGTGTGCCATGAAAAGGGAAAAACAAGGTACACGTAAAACTAGCATCTGTATTAGGCAAGGCAATCATCATAAAATTGCGTCTTGGCCAAATATGTAATGCTTCTTTTTCTAGTTGAAAAGCACCCGTTGCAGCAGCTGGAATTGTTAGTTCTTTATAACCATGCTCAATGTATTCTTGTACGGCATTTACACGATCTACTTTGGTATAACCTGTTCTTAATGCAGAGAAAGCACCATCAGCTCCAAACACTAAATCGGCTTGTATGCTTGTAGTTTGTCCATTTGCTTGCTCAAACGTAAAACGATTATTTGGGATGTCTGCTTCTACACATTTATGTTCGAAATAAATTTTAGCACCCGCTTCTTCAGCAGCAGTCATCAATTTTTTATTGAGCTCGCCTCTACTCACCGAATAAATAGCCTCTCTATTTTTACCATATTGCTGAAACACAACGCTACCATCAATTTGGTGTAAGGTGCGCCCATACATAGGAATGGCGATATCTTCAAATAATTCTTTTAAGCCAGCTATAGATAATGCATGCCAT
>JAURLW010000078.1 GCA_030831005.1 Bacteroidota bacterium | reverse complement strand
TATCACTGAAAAAGCATTTAGAAGAGTGATGCAATTTATAAAACCGGGCGTGATGGAATATGAAATTGAGGCAGAGATTACGCATGAGTTTTTACGTAATAGAGCTACTAGACATGCTTATGGTAATATCATTGCATCAGGTGATAGGGCAAGAATTTTACATTATGTTGAAAATAATCAAGTGTGTAAAAATGGAGAATTAATCCTGATGGACTTCGGTGCAGAATATGGTAATTATTGTGCTGATATGACGCGTACAATTCCTGTAAATGGAAAATTTACAAAACGTCAAAAGGATGTTTATAACGCATGTTTATCTGTACACAATTATGCTAAAAGCATATTGAAACCAGGCATTTCAATCCTTGCTTATACGGCTAAGGTTAATGTTTATATGGAGCAGCAGTTGGTCAATTTAGGATTGATTTCAAAAGCTGATATCAAAAATCAAGATCCAGCAAATCCAGCGTATAGAAAGTACTTTTACCATGGTGTAACCCATCATTTAGGTATTGATGTTCATGATATTGGAACAAAACACTTGCCAATAAAAGAAGGTATGTTGTTTACCGTGGAGCCGGGAATATATATAGAAGATGAACAAATGGGTATTCGTATAGAAAATAATATTTGGATAACTAAAACAGGTCATGTGGATTTGTTCAAGAATATTCCAATAACCGTTGAAGAAATAGAACGTTGTATGAAACGTTCCAAATAAAAGAAGGCCTGCATTTGCAGGCCTTCTTTATTCCTGCTAAAAGCCATAAATATTTCATAGCAAGACTTATCTTTGCAATATGAAAGAAACCATATACTCACAACAGTTACTTGCGATTGCAAATGAATTTGGAACACCTGTTTATGTCTATCATGCAGAAACCATCACTGATCAGTTCCAAAAATTACAATCTGCGTTTAAAGGGCATCCCACCCGTTTTTTTTATGCGTGCAAAGCACTCACGAATATTCATATTCTAAAACACTTATTACAATTAGGTGCTAATTTAGATTGTGTAAGTATTAATGAAGTTAAGCTGGGCTTACATGTAGGCTTTGAGCCATCGCAAATATTATTTACACCCAATTGCGTAGACTTCTCTGAAATCAAAGAAGCAAAAGAATTAGGCGTTAATATCAACATTGATAATATTTCTATATTAGAACAATTTGGCAATACTTATGGCAATACTTATCCGGTTTGTATTCGCCTTAATCCGCATATAGAAGCAGGAGGGAATTATAAAATTTCAACAGGCCATATCGATAGTAAGTTTGGTATTTCCATTCATCAAATGCGCCATATAGAACGTATTGTAAAAACAACAGGATTACATATTCATGGTTTGCATATGCACACCGGAAGCGAAATCAAAGATATTCAAGTGTTTCTTCAGGCATTAGAATTAATGTTTGATTTTGCACAACGATTTGATCAATTAGATTTTATCGATTTAGGAAGTGGTTTTAAAGTGCCTTATAAAGAGGGTGAAAAAGAAACTAATGTAGAATTGTTAGGCGAGCAGGTTGCTGCAGCATTTATCGCATTTGAAAAAGAATACCATAGACCTTTAGAAGCATGGTTTGAACCAGGAAAATATTTAGTTAGTCAATCTGGCACTTTCTTAGTAAAAGCAAATGTTATTAAGCAAACAACGGCTACTGTATTTGTTGGGGTGAACTCGGGTTTCAATCACTTAATTAGACCTATGTTCTATGATGCTTATCACGAAATAACAAATATTTCAAATCCACAAGGTGCAGAACGTATTTATACTGTAGTTGGAAATATATGCGAAACCGATACATTTGCATGGGATAGAGTATTAAATGAAGTACGAGAAGGTGATGTATTGGCTTTTCATAATGCAGGTGCTTATGGTTTTGAGATGAGTAGTAATTTCAATGCACGATTAAAACCAGCAGAAGTATTGTTTAAAAATAATAAAGCACAACTCATTAGAGCAAGAGATAGTTTTAATGACTTATTGCGCAATCAAATTGAATTATCTGCCTATGAATAGTATTGTTGTTTTTTGTGGTGCTGGAGAAGGCACGCTTCCAATTTTTAAAGAACAAGCATTTGCTTTAGGCACCCTATTAGCCCAAAAACAAATTCGTTTAGTATATGGTGGCGCTAAAATTGGTTTGATGGGTGCTGTAGCGGAAGGTGTTTTGCAAAATGGAGGTCAGGTTACTGGAGTGATTCCAAGTTTCTTACTTACGGTAGAAGTAGCCCATCCGCAACTAAGCGAATTAATTGAAGTGCCTAGTATGCACGAGCGAAAACGCATCATGCAAGAAAAAAGCGATGCGATTATTACCTTGCCAGGTGGTTTTGGCACACTAGAAGAATTGTTTGAAATGCTTACCTGGTCTCAGTTAGGATTGCATCAAAAACCAATAGGCATTTTAAATACAAATGGTTTTTATGATTCCCTTTTGCTGCAAATACAACAGATGCAAACATATGGTTTTTTGAAAAAAGAAAATGCAGACCTAATCATTATTGAAACAAATCTGGAAGCTTTATTAGAGAAAATGAGTACCTATAAAAAACCATCAACAGATCTTCATATTACGTCACAACAAACATAAATATGACATTAGGAAAAATATGGTCGGCCTTTATTATCATAGCTATTTCGGTAGCGTGCTATCAGTTAGTTGCCCATAAGCAAACTACTATTTTTAGCAAAATGGTAATTGGAAAAGCAGATGATGCTGTGGATACCGTCTACTATACCTTAATGCAAAATCCTGTAAAAGCTGGATTTAAAGACACAGCTTCTTTTGTCAATTATGCCAAAACATTTGCTTATGCACCAGCAAATGCAGATCATTCTGCTGTAGTTGCCATTGCAGCAACTACTTCAACGAGTATAGAGCAACTCAAAGCTCGATGGATAAAACCAAGTGATGGTATTATAGAAACGTGTAAAAGTGCAGTACAAATTTGCTTAGGTTTAATTGGTATTATGGCGCTTTTTATGGGCTTAATGCGCATAGCAGAAGTAGCCGGTGGTATACAGTGGTTATCTAAAATCATTGGTCCTTTTTTTACCAAACTATTTCCAGAGATTCCCAAAGGGCATCCTTCTATTGGACATATGATGCTCAATTTTTCTGCAAATTTATTAGGCTTAGATAATGCAGCTACCCCTTTCGGTTTAAAAGCGATGCAATCCTTACAAGAGCTCAATCCAAATAAAGAAACGGCATCCAATGCACAAATTATGTTTTTATGTTTGCATGCATCTGGGTTAACCTTGATTCCTATTAGTATCATTGCTACGCGTGCAGCATTGAAATCAGCTAATCCTACAGATATTTTTGTGCCTTGTATGTTAGCTACCTTTATAGCTACTATGGCCGCTATGATTATCGTGAGTTTGCGCCAAAAGATTAAATTACTACAACCTGTAATCCTAGCTTGGATACTTGGATTATCTGCTATCATAGCTGCTTTAGTAGTTTATATGTTGCATTTATCGCAAGTAGGTTTAAGTGAATTTTCTTCACTATTGAGCAATGGCATTATCCTATTTTTATTTGTGGCTATTATTGGAGGTGCATGGTATAAAAAAGTAGATGTTTTTGATGCTTTTGTAGAAGGTGCAAAAGGTGGTTTTGAAACATCTGTAAAGATTATTCCTTACTTAGTGGGTATGTTAGTGGCCATCAGCATGCTGAGAACAAGTGGCACTTTTGATTTATGTGTGCAAGGTATGAAACACGTTTTTGCAAGCATAGGAATGGATACACATTTTGTAGATGGCTTGCCTACCGCATTAATAAAACCTATGAGTGGTAGTGGTGCAAGAGGTATGATGATTGATACTATGAAGAATGCAGGTGTTGATTCTTTCGCAGGAAAATTATCTTGCGTTCTGCAAGGCTCTTCTGATACTACCCTGTATGTAGTGGCTGTTTATTTTGGTGCTGTAGGCATTAAAAAAACTCGCTATGCTATTGGCACTATGTTATTAGCCGATTTGGTTGGTATTATTAGTGCGATATTGTTATGCTATCTATTTTTTGCTAAAGATCTAATTGCTTAAGGTATCTAGCAATATAGGATTATTCTTAGGGTCTAATTGATTTTTTAAATCGTTGAAATCTAATTTTGCACAGGCTACTTTCCAATCACCATGCTCTTTAATAAGCATAAGAGGTAATTCTTTATCTTGTTCTTGAATTCGATAGCCCACTACTGCGGTATCCTTTTTTTGAGAAATTAAATTGGGACTAACACTTATTTTTTTATCGAATTGGATACTATCTAATCGAATCATAAAATAAAAACGTACTAATTCTTTTGTATTATCGGTAGCGCAGGAAAGCATAGCGCTAGAGTCGTTATTGATAAATCCATTAAGGAATTTTTCAGCACTTTTTTGAGGCGTAGTGGAATTGCAACTTGCAAAAAGGATAACGAGAAGACTTACTAAAACCTGCTTTTTCATAGAAATGTATTAGGAGTTAAAATTAATCATTTAATAATTAAGATTAACTATCGGTTTAGCAATTAAAGAATCGTGCAAGGCGTCGATATAGCAAACAGGCTTGTGTTTGTAGGTGTCTATACTTACGCTTTTTTTTATCGAATCGGGGAGCAAGGTCCATACGAGTTCACTACAATATAGTTTATTGTTGGTTTGCAAGTCAAATTCATAATCAAATGCTATCGATTGTGTTAAAAGCGTCTGTGCTTTTTCTCCTATAGTTTTGCGTAGGCTATCTGCAATGGCGTATCGATAAATACCAATTTTACTAGCTACCGAAGGGTCACAAAAATTTTCAATAGCTTCCATGCTCACACCTCTATTGCCCATAATATGGACAACCCAATATTTTTTGTTGCTATCAATGAGGATTCCACAATGAGAGTACCATTTCTTTCTCGGATTACTTTGTTGTAGCATATAGCTTATGATATCCGTTCCGTAACGACAAATAAGATCGCCTGTTTTTAAGTTTGTAAAAGAATAAGACCCTTGTTTTTCAGGCTTTACAGCC
>JAURLW010000012.1 GCA_030831005.1 Bacteroidota bacterium | reverse complement strand
TCTTCACAGATAGCCGGAACAATAGCCAATACGAATAATCGAATCACTAAATCTAGTCCATTATGCATTTGCATCAATCCTTTAAAAAGCTCATCCATTTTTTCTTCATAAAGCCTAATTGCAGTACCCATTGGTATCTGACTTATCAGCGTATTGATATGTTGTACAAAAGGAATAGCGGCAATGATAATAATAGGTATTAAGCAGTAATAAAGTATTGTATTAGACGGCTTGTACTTAATATAATCGATAGGTTGTGGGTGTACAAAATAGGAAAACAGAAAAGCAACACCAGCAAAGGAGCTTATAGAGCTGATAGCTTGAAAAAGCATAAAAGCATTAATCTTAGAGATGGGACTAAGGGTGTTAATATTGGATAGGTCGGCTGGATTAAGGTAGCCAAGTTTTTGAAAAATTACACTTAAGACAATTTGAATAAAGAAATTAATTACGAAAAATAATAGAATCAGTAAACTTAGCTGAAAACGGGTAGTGTAGTGTCTCCAATATGATTTTAGCATAGTATTTTAAAAAATAAGTAGTGTTGAATGTATATTAATAAGTACTTTTAACAAACATTAATGCAAGTTAATTGTTATTAATTTAAATACTAACGCATAATTTATTTATTTTTGATAGTTATTGAAAGTGCTTTATGAGTGAAATAATAGCCGGACCATTATTAAATGCCATTGAATTTCCCGCTGATTTGAGAAAATTAGACAAGGGACAATTGCAACAAGTATGCCAAGAATTACGTCAATTTATTGTTGACTGCGTGAGTGTGCACGGAGGTCATTTTGGAGCAAGTTTAGGTGTGGTAGAATTAAGTGTGGCCTTGCATTATGTGATGAATACACCCGATGATCAATTGGTTTGGGATGTGGGACATCAAGCATATGGCCATAAAATTTTGACCGGAAGAAGAAGACAATTTCATACCAATAGAAAATATGGTGGCTTAAGTGGTTTCCCAAAACGCAGTGAAAGTGAATACGATACTTTTGGTGTAGGACACTCTTCTACTTCTATATCAGCAGCTTTGGGCATGGCTATTGCTTCTAAATTAAAAGGAGAGCATCATAGACAACATATTGCTGTTATTGGCGATGGCGCTATGACAGCTGGTTTGCCTTTTGAAGCATTGAATCATGCAGGGGTAAGTAATTCTAATGTTTTGATTATTCTTAATGACAATAATATGTCAATAGATCCAAACGTTGGTGCCCTCAAAGAATATTTAACCGATATTACTACCTCTCATACCTACAATAAATTACGCGATGATTTTTGGAATCTTTTAGGAAAATTACCTTACCCAAATTTCCATAGAGATATGGCTTCTAAAGTAGAGGCCAGCCTTAAAGGGGTTATTTCTAAATCGAGTAATTTATTTGAAGCTCTTGGACTTCGTTATTTCGGATCTATAGATGGGCACAATATTTTGAAATTAGTAGAGACCCTTAAAGATTTAAAGGATATACCGGGACCAAAACTATTACATATAAAAACGGTGAAAGGTAAAGGCTATGATTTGGCAGAAAAAGACCAAACTTTATGGCATGCACCAGGAACATTTGATAAGGTTACCGGCAAAATCAATAAGAAAATTATAACCACACCCGAAGCACCTAAGTATCAAGATGTCTTTGGTAAAACTATCATAGAATTAGCCAAAGCAAATCCAGCTATTATGGGTATAACACCTGCAATGCCTTCTGGTTGCTCTTTAAAATTTATGATGGAGGAAATGCCAGACAGAGCCATTGATGTAGGTATTGCTGAGCAACATGCAGTTACTTTAAGTGCTGGATTAGCAACCCAAGGTATGCGTGTGTTTTGTAATATTTACTCTTCTTTCATGCAGCGTGCTTATGATATGGTCATTCATGATGTTGCTATCCAAAAATTACCAGTAGTTTTTTGCTTAGATAGAGCGGGATTGGTTGGCGATGACGGACCAACACATCATGGTGCTTATGATATTGCTTTTATGCGATGTGTGCCTAATTTGGTTGTAAGTGCTCCAATGAATGAAGCGGAATTAAGAAATTTAATGTATACAGCTCAATTAGAAGAAACAAAAGATCCTTTTGTTATCCGATATCCAAGAGGCCAAGGCGTAATGCCAGAATGGCAAACCCCATTTGAGAAGATTACGATAGGTAAAGGAAGAATGATTAACGACGGAGAAGGTATTTTAATTTTATCAATTGGCCACCCGGGTAATTTTGTAGTAGCTGCTATACAAAAATTAAATGAACAAGGGGTTTTCCCAGCGCATGCGGATATGCGTTTTGCAAAGCCAATTGATGAAGAATTATTGCACGAATTAGCCCCTCGATTCTCTAAAATTATTACCATCGAAGATGGCACTATTGTTGGTGGTTTTGGCTCTGCTGTTTTAGAATTTTTATCGGAATACAATTACAAAAACGAAGTTATTCGTTTAGGTATTCCGGATAGAATTGTAGAACATGGTAAACCGGAAGAATTGCACCACGAATGTGCTTATGATACTGCAGCTATAGTAAATACGGTATTGTCATTAACTCGCAAAGAAGCCGTTGTATCTATCTAGTTTGACATTTAATGTCAATCAAATGATGATTGCAACGTATATAGCTTTATTAACACCTAACTTTACTCCAGGTTGTTTAAAATAATGCTTGCTTGCTTATTTTAAAAAAGTTTAACAGGTAATCTGTTAATGAAAAGGGGCTTGTTTCTAACAAGTCCCTTTTTTATGCACAAATTAAAATGAATAAAGTGTAGATTTGCATCTACATTTCTTTAAAATAATATAAAATGCAAGCTACTCTTGATCAAGCAATTAAATTAGGCTTACGTGAAGATGAATTTGAGGCGATTAAAAAAGTATTAGGCAGAACGCCCAATTTTACGGAAACAGCAATGTATTCTGTAATGTGGAGCGAACACTGCAGTTACAAAAATTCAATTAAATGGCTTAAAACGCTTCCAAGAGACGGCGAGCGCTTACTCGTAAAAGCAGGAGAAGAAAATGCAGGATTAGTAGACATTGGTGATGGCATGGGTTGTGTTTTTAAAATTGAGTCTCATAATCACCCTTCAGCTATTGAGCCTTTTCAAGGTGCTGCTACCGGAGTAGGTGGTATCCATCGAGATATATTTACCATGGGAGCTCGACCAATTGCCTCTTTAAATTCGCTTCGTTTTGGCAAATTAGAAAATCCAAAAACTAAACACCTATTAAAAGGTGTTGTGAAAGGTATTGGCCATTATGGCAATTGCTTTGGTGTGCCAACCGTTGGGGGTGAAATTTATTTTGAAGATTGTTATCAAACCAACCCATTGGTTAATGCCATGAGTGTAGGTATTGTAAAAGCTGGCGATACGGTATCTGCTACTTCTCACGGTGTTGGTAATCCGGTGTTTATTGTTGGTGCGGCTACAGGTAAAGATGGTATTGGTGGTGCTTCTTTTGCATCAGCAGACATTTCTGAAAACAGTGCAGAACAATTACCTTCCGTTCAAGTTGGTGATCCTTTCGAAGAGAAAAAATTATTAGAAGCTTGTTTAGAAGCTATACAAACACGCTCTATTATTGGCATGCAAGATATGGGTGCTGCTGGTATTACGTGTTCTACTAGTGAGATGAGTGCTAAAGGTGAGCATGGTATGATTATTCATTTAGATAAAGTACCTACGCGTCAAGCTAATATGAAAGCTTGGGAAATGCTATTGAGTGAGAGTCAAGAAAGAATGTTGGTAGTAATTAAAAAAGGAGAAGAGCAAGGTATCATAGATATCTTCACGAAGTGGGATATTCACTGTGTACAAATTGGTGAAGTTACCAAAGAGCCAATTCTCAAATTTTATATGCACGATGAATTAGTTGCAGAAGTGCCGGCAGAAAGTATGGTATTGGGAGGCGGAGCACCAGTGTATGAAAGAGCTTATTCACGACCTGCATATTTTGATAAAATTGAAGCATTTGATAGTGCAAGCATTCCAGTGCCAAGCGATTTACGTTCGGTAGCAAAACAATTAGCCAATTTGCCAAGTATTGCATCAAAAAGATGGGTTTACGAACAATATGATAGCATGGTAGGTATTGGCACTACCAATACCAATGCGCCAAGTGATGCTTCGGTTATTCGTTTACACAATACGGGAAAAGCATTAGCAGCTACAACAGATTGTAACAGTAGATATGTTTTTGCAGATCCGTATAAAGGTGGAATGATTGCAGTAAGTGAAGCAGCAAGAAACTTAGTATGTAGTGGCGCTACACCTGTAGCGATTACCAATTGCTTAAATTTTGGTAATCCGTATAACCCAGAAGTATACTATCAATTTGTATATGCTTTAAAAGGCATGTCGGATGCTTGTTTAAAACATGGTACTCCGGTAACTGGTGGGAATGTAAGTTTCTATAATCAAAGCGAAGATGGACCAGTTTATCCTACACCAACTATTGGTATGTTGGGCGTTTTAGATTCTATTCATGATAAAATGACCTTAGATTTCAAATCAACAGATTCGTTGATTTATATGTTGGGTGCTCATAAAGATGATATTCATTGCTCTGATTACTTACATCATATTTGTGGTGTTACACATAGTCCTGCTCCAAGCATAGACTTAGAAGAAGAATATACAGTGCAACAAAAAGTTTTAGCACTAATTAAAGATAAATTAATCTTATCGGCGCACGATGTGGCAGACGGTGGTTTGTTTATTGCATTATTAGAAAGTGCTATGCCAAATGGTATTGGCTTTACTATCCAAACAAATGATGCTATTAGAAAAGATGCTTATTTATTTGGCGAAGCACAAAGTAGAATTGTAGTGAGTGTAGCAAAAGAACAACAAGCGGCTTTCGAAGCACACTGTGCTGGAATTCCGTTTGATAAAATTGGAAGTACTAATGCTTCAGGCACTATAGAAATTGATGCCGCATCTTGGGGTGCAGTGGCAGAATGGAAATATCAATATGATCATGTCATCGAAGATCAATTAGCATCTTAATTGTTCTACCCATAAAAAATAAAAAAGCTATCCAAACGGATAGCTTTTTTATTAGTGCTCAAAACAAACTTGAGCATAACGAATTTCTCCATCTAAAGGTGGATGCATTTTGCGAATGCATACTTTTATTTTATCGGCTTCAGTAAATGTATTTTTCAGAGCCTTATAAATTTCTTGTACATGGGTTTCAATTAGTGAACCTACTTTCATATGCTCTTTTACAATAGCATGAATAATACCATAGTCGGCATAAGGTAAGGTTTGCTCTATGGAAGCATGAAAACTAATATCAACATCAATTTCAAAATTATTGATGATAATGGCTTCTTCGGCATGTAAGCCAATGGGTGCAGCAATTTTAATGTGGTGTAAGGAAGTGGTAAGCATAGTATATATTTATTTAAAACGGGTGTCTGCGGAATAAGGATCAACTATAGTTTCAAAACGCTTGTTGGCTTTTAAATTCAATGTATTAAGATCAAAAACTTGATAATAACCATTTCTACCTGCACAACTGGAGCTATGATGTGGAGCTGGACCTGATGGATTTACATTTCTACTGTACACATAGAAAATAGCATGCTGATCATCTACATTGATGCCATGGGGTTGATAAAAAGGTGCATCAATACGTTTTGTTATCGTTAAGGTGTTGTAGTTGATTACATAGACCGACCCTTTAAATCCAGGAAAACTGGACACATCTTCACTGCAAGTAATAAAAGCATAAGGCTTGGTTTTAGACATGG
>JAURLW010000077.1 GCA_030831005.1 Bacteroidota bacterium | reverse complement strand
GCTACCGTATCCAATATAGATTGGCCTTCTAAACCTGGATTAAGTTCGCAACAGCAAAAAAGTGAATTTATAAAACGATTAGACCAATTAGTGCAATTAGGCTGCAATGTAGCCATAGTGCAAATTAGACCAGCAGCAGATGCCTTTTATCCAAGTAGTTTTGAGCCTTGGTCGCGTTTTCTGAGTGGTAAAATTGGCCAAGCACCTACTCCTTATTACGATGCATTAGCCTTTATGATTGAAGAAACACACAAACGTAATATAGAATTTCATGCATGGTTTAATCCTTATAGAGCCTTGACCGATGCTACAAAAAATGCAAACCCGGCAAACCATGCTACAAAACAACACAAGGATTGGATAGTCCATTATGGTGGTAAATCATATTTTAATCCAGGATTACCTCAAGTGCGCAATTATATACAAGATGTTATATTAGAAGTAGTTCGTAAATATGATATCGATGCCGTGCATTTAGATGATTATTTTTATCCCTACCGAATAGCGAATGTGGCATTTAATGATGCTGTTGCGTTTAACAACTACAATCCAGAAGAGCTTTCTAGAGAAGATTGGCGCCGTCAAAATGTGACCACCTTCGTTAAATCTCTTAACAAAGAAATAAAAAAAATTAAACCCTATTGCAAATTGGGTATCAGTCCATTTGGAGTGTGGAGAAACGCTTCCGTTGATCCAGAGGGGTCGGCTACAAAAGGTGGACAAACCTGCTTTGATGATTTATATGCCGATATTCGCTTATGGATGGAGAAAGAATGGATAGACTATGCCTTACCACAATTGTATTGGGAAATACATCATAAAGCTGCTGCTTTTGAGGTATTGTTACCCTGGTGGGAAACACACAAATACCAGCGCCATATGTATTACGGATTAGGGGTTTACAGAATGGTTAATGGAAAAGGAGTTTGGGCATCAGAAGAGGAATTAAAAAATGAAATTGAGCTTATTCGTAAACAAACGAATAAAGGTGGTTTTTCTTTTTATAGCCTTTCTTGCTTTGACAAATTAAATCCAAGCCTAGTTAATGCAATAGCCCAAAAAGCTAATCCCTGCATTGCCTTTGTTCCTTCCATGCCTTGGCTCGATCAGGTGGCACCGGATGCGCCTATCATAAAAAAATCAACTGAAATCAATCATAGTAAACTTATTGCATGGGAGCACACCAATCCTTCTAAAGAATTCATTCGATATGCCGTATATCGATTTAATAAGAATGAGCCTATAACTATTCAAGACAATGAACATATTATAGCCATAACCAAAGAAAAAGAATACAGAGACGTGCTTATAAATGACGATAGCTATGTTTATTGCGTAACCGCATTAGACAGAAACTGGAATGAAAGTAAAGCAAGTAATCTGTCTTGGTAATTATAGTTTAACATTTCTACAATAAAATTTTACCCTAACTTTATTTCAAATCAAAAGATATGAAATTCAGATATTTTTTAGTGTTTGTTTGTTGTATTGGTATTTTTTCTTGCAGAAAAGAAGAGTTGATTGCTGGTAAAGGAGGCAATGCTAGTTTATCCATAATTCCTCAACATCATGGATTAAACATACCCAACAGTAAAGTGTATATCAAGTATAACACCAAAAATACGCCATCGTATTATGATGACTCTGTACAAACTATTATGCAGAATGGTATACCTACAGCAGTATTTACACAACTAAAGAAAGGTAATTATTATATATATGGTACAGGTTTTGACACCAGTGTTATGCAAAATGTAAAAGGTGGAATACCTTATACAATTGAAAATGAAACTGCTCAAACCATATACTTACCAATTACGGAATAAATGTTGATAACTATTTTAAGTTAAAAAAGGTAAATCCTATTTTATGATTTATTTTTATTAAAACGATTGCCCATGTTTGATGATGACGATTTTATAGAAGGTGAAGGAAAAAGTTTAGAGCAATTACTCCAAGACTATATGGCTATTAAAAATGGCCAATCTAGAATTTCGCTCGATGAAGACGACTTCGAAGAAATTATTGATTATTTTATTTTTAATACCAAAGAAATGGAAGGCTTAGAGGCTTGCGAAATAGCTTTAGGTTATTTTCCATTCTCTAGTTCCATCCTGCAATTTAAAGCAGAAATTTTGGCTCAATTACAACGCTACGGGCAAGCCTTACAAGTATTGGACGATTTAGATCGTTTAGATCAAAAAAATGTAAGTGCCGTATTATTACGCGCAGATATTTATTTAAATCAACTCAAATACAAACAAGCAGCAGATTGTTTAGAAAATAATATAGCTCATTTTGGCAAGAAAGACCAAATAGAACTCTTAATGGAACTATCAGATGTATATGATGAAGCAGAAGAATTTGAAGCTGTTTTTGAAACTTTAAAAAGAGTAGTAAAGATTGATAGCAGAAATGAAGAAGCTTTACAGAAAATTTGCTTCTGGGCAGACTTTACTAAACAATTAGAAGAAAGTGTAGCATTACATACCGAATTATGTGATAAAGACCCGTATAATGCCACTGCTTGGTTCAACCTAGGTGCTGCATACCAAGGACTTCGTCTTTATGAAAAAAGTGCTGACGCTTACGAATATTGTATTGCCATTGACGACAAATTTGAATTTGCATATCGTAATATGGCAGATGCCTTTATGCGTTTAAAATGGTTTGATAAAGCCATTGAGGTTTTAGAAAAACATATAGAAATAGCACAACCAGAAGATATCATTTTTGAAGCTATCGGTCATTGTTGGGAAAAGAAAAAACTATTTCAAAAAGCACGTTATTATTACCGACAAGCATCTTTACTAAATCCTAAAGACGCAAGTATATTTTTCAAAATTGGAGAAACCTATACCCGCGAACATCAATGGGAGAAAGCAGCTAAAGCTTTTGCTGTAGCCTTGCATTTAGATACCAATAATGCACAATACAACATGGCTATAGGCAATTGTTTAATGCATATGAACATTCCTAATGAAGCCGTTATTTGCTACCTCAATGCGGTACGCATAAAACCTAATATTAAAACTACGTGGGTAGCACTCATTAAGGGTCTATATACAAGCAAACTTTTTGAAGATGCTTTGCTTCAACTAGAAATTGCAAAAGAACATTGCGGGGCAAAACCTGAGTTTTATTATTTACAAGCTGCATGTTTATTTGCAATTGGCAAATCTAAAGACGCACTAAAGAAATTAGAATTAGGACTTAAATGCGCTCCACAAAAAGTAGCTAGCTTCATTGCTCTAGACGCCGACTTGATAAGAAGAAATAAAGTAAGTGAACTGATAGCCGCTTACAAAAGAAAAAAATAATTAGTTCTTTTTCACCCTTCTCAAATCTATTCTATTCATAGCATTGCTACGTAATCCAATGATATTTTTTTGGTAGAGATGAACGTATTCATCATAAAATAAAGGAATAACCGGAGCTTCTGATATCACAAGGCTATCCATTTTACGATAAAGCGATAAACGAGCACCTCCCTCTTCTTGCATGGCATCTTTATACCACGCATCAAATTGTTTATTCTTAAATCTAGAATAATTTGGCGGTGCAGGCATCGTGGATAAAAAAACAGCTAAAAAAGTTTCTGCATCTGGATAATCTCCAATCCACTGCGCCCTATACATAGGCAGTTCGCCAGCACTCATTTGTTGTTTTAAAATAGACGCTTGCATAACTTCTACAACAACAGGTATGCCTATTTCTTTTAGTTCCTTGGCAATGAAATTCACGATATC
>JAURLW010000076.1 GCA_030831005.1 Bacteroidota bacterium | reverse complement strand
TAGTATAAATAATAGGTTCGCCATTTGTTTTGTCATATACAAAACCTTTGATAATAGCAGTTTGTGCTACTGCTAAAATAGGGAAGCAAAATATCAATAATGCAAGTAAATGTTTCTTAATATTAATTGTATTCATAACTGTTTGTAAAATTCTATTTAATCCATCAAAGATAAGGAATACAAGAGAGTGCCCCAAGTAAAAATTGGATATCCTTCGATATCCAATTTTACTTATTCAAACTCCCATCCAATATCTTTTCTGTAATTCATTTGGTTAAATTTTATGTGCGCTATACTTTGGTAAGACCTCTGCAATGCCTCCTTTAACGTATCTCCATAAGAACTTATTGCCACTACCCTACCTCCATTGGTCACTAGCGACTGTTCGATGCTTTTGGTACCTGCATGAAACACAATACTGTCGCTTATATTTTGCAATCCTTCAATTTCAAAACCTTTTTCAAACGCCTCCGGATAACCCCCAGACACTAACATGACTGTACAAGCCGCTTTGGGGTTAAAATTCATTTGCACTTGATCTAATTGACCATTATGCATAGCGGTAATTAATTCTACAAGATCGTTTTCTAACCTTGGCATCACCACTTCTGTTTCTGGGTCGCCCATTCTGCAATTGTATTCAATCACAAACGGTTCGCCCCCCACATTGATTAAACCAAAGAAAATAAATCCTTGATACGTAATGCCTTCTGCAGCCAAGCCTTTAATAGTAGGTTCTACAATAGCTGTTTTAATTTTCTGCATAAAGTTATCATCGGCAAAAGGCACTGGCGAAATAGCGCCCATACCTCCTGTATTCAAACCTTTATCCCCTTCGCCAATTCGCTTATAATCTTTTGCTTCAGGCAATAGAACATAATGCTGACCGTCGCTTAGCGCAAAAACAGAAAGTTCAATCCCTGTTAAGAAAGCTTCAATAACCACTGTTTTGCTAGCCTCTCCAAACTGCGCCTCTTTAATCATTTGCTCAAAAGCTTGCAAAGCCTCTTGATGTGTTACTGCAATTACTACCCCTTTACCCGCTGCTAAGCCATCTGCTTTCAATACAATAGGTAAGCTATGTGCTTGAATATATTGAATGCCCTCTTCATAATTATCCTCAGAAAACTCAGCATAGGAAGCCGTTGGAATCGCATGGCGCTGCATAAATTTCTTCGAAAATGCCTTACTACCCTCTAGTTGAGCACCTGCTTTAGAAGGACCCGCAATTATTATATGTGCCAAGGCCGGATCTTGTTTAAAATAATCCCAAACTCCTAATACTAAAGCTTCTTCCGATCCTGGAAACAATAAAGTGATTTCTTTTTCTAAGCAGATTTTTTTTAAGGCCTCAAAATCAGCTATCGAAACCGATAAATTGGTACCAAATTGAGCCGTTCCTCCATTACCTGGAGCTATGTATAAGGCTTTACACAAAGGACTTTGCGATAATTTCCATGCTATGGCATGTTCTCTTCCACCCGAGCCTAACAATAATATATTATGTGCTTTCATAAATTAATTTGAGTGGAAAATTACAAATAGTGTTTCATGGTTACAATAAAATAATTATTTTAGGGCTAATTATTTTTAAATTAATTTCTAAAACACAACTTATGGCAGAGATGCAAACCTCCAGCAACAAACATCCAAAAGGGCTATACGTACTTTTTGCAACCGAATTTTGGGAGCGATTTAGCTACTATGGCATGCGCGCAATTTTTGTTCTATACATGACAAAAATGCTTTTATTAGACAAAGCCCTAGCTAGTAATATTTATGGAAGTTATACCGGTCTAGTATACCTTACCCCATTGATTGGTGGTTATGTAGCAGATCGTTATTGGGGAAATAGAAAATCTATCTTCGTAGGTGGTTTACTAATGGCCATTGGTCAATTCTTTATGTTCTTCTCGGCAAGCTTTGCTGCTAATGCAGATAAAGGCCTTTCTATTACCTTAATGTGGACCGGTTTGGCGGCACTTATTTTTGGTAATGGTTTCTTTAAACCAAATATCTCTACCATGGTAGGTCAATTATATGAAGATGGAGATAGCAGAAAAGATGCTGCATATACCATTTTTTATATGGGTATCAATGCCGGCGCCTTCGTAGCACCATTATTATGTGGTTATTTAGGTGAGAATGTTGATTTTAAATGGGGTTTCTTAGCTGCAGGTATTGGAATGCTTATTAGTCTTGTTATTTTCTACTTAACAAAAGACAAGTATGTAATTGCGCCTGATGGGAAGCAACTAGGTGTAGGTCCTAATAAAGCAGCTGAAACTAGCAGTTCAGATGCTAAAGAAAGTGCTTTTAGCGCTCAACAATTAGTCATCCTTATTGGTGGTATTATCGCAGCATTCAGCGCTATCCACTTTGGTTTTGGAGTAGATGTTTGGGGATCTCTTATTTACGGTATGACTTTAGTAGGTCCGTTTGTTATCATCACCGATAAATCGCTTAGCAAAATTGAAAAAGATCGTTTATGGGTTATTATCCTCATTATGATTTTTGTAATTTTCTTCTGGATGTGTTTTGAACAAGCTGGTGCATCACTTACCTTCTTTGCTGAAGAGCAAACCAATAGAACTATTTTTGGTTGGGAAATGCCAGCAAGTTATTTCCAAAGTTTCAACGCAGGATTTATCGTAATTCTAGCTCCAATCATCTCTGCGATTTGGGTTCGTTTAGCTAAAAAAGGCATCAACCCTGTTGCGCCTTACAAACAATCTCTTGGACTAGGTTTCCTTGCTATTGGGTTTTTACTGATTGCCTTTGGTTCTAAAGTAATTCCTGCAAGCGGAGCAAGTATCTTCTTCCTTACCGGTTTGTATTTCTTACATACGATTGGTGAATTATGCTTAAGTCCAATTGGTTTATCTATGGTTAACAAATTAACACCTGCTCGCTTTACTTCATTGATGATGGGTATTTGGTTTTTAGCAGTTGCAACCGGAAATAAATTAGCGGGTACTATGAGTTCTTTATACCCAGATCCAGCTGCTACTACTCACCCAAGCATTTTTGGTTTTGAGATTAACGACTTACCAAGTTATTTCATGGTTTTCGTAGTATTTTCTGGAACGGCTGCAGTGCTATTATTTTTATTAAGCAGACGTTTACAAAAAATGATGCACGGCGTCAACTAATATTATTTTTATTCTTTCAAAAAGCCCTGTAACAATTACAGGGCTTTTTTATTAATATTGTTTTATGGAAAATTCAAACACTAGCGCATTAGAGATTCAGAACTTTAAAGGTAAGTACCCTAAACAATTATGGTATTTGTTTTTTAGTGAAATGTGGGAACGATTTAGTTTTTATGGCATGCGTGGCATGTTGGTTATTTTTATGGTAAGCCAATTGGCTATGAACGATAAAGTTGCCAACTTGCAATATGGCGCCACACAAGCATTTGTATATGCCTTCACTTTTATCGGTGGTTTATTTGCCGATAAAATTTTGGGCTACCGTAAATCGCTATTTTGGGGTGGCCTATTAATGATTGCTGGAAGTATTATTTTAGCGATTAATCCGCAACAATTTTTCTTTTTTGGAATTAGCTTCACCATCATTGGTACCGGTTTTTTCAAACCTAATATTTCTACCATTGTTGGAAAATTATATAAAGATGATGACCATAGAAGAGATGCTGGCTTTTCTTTATTTTATGCAGGGGTTAATTTAGGCGCTTTAATTGGGGGTTACATTTGTATAGCAGTCGCTAACGGTTCCCTTTGGACTTCATTCGTGCCCGATCATCTGCGCTGGAATATAGCTTTCGGCTTTGCTGCAGTAGTCATGATT
>JAURLW010000075.1 GCA_030831005.1 Bacteroidota bacterium | reverse complement strand
CCTACATAAGTCCATGCTAAGCCTACAACCACGCCAGCAGGATGACCTTTGCTATAAATGTCGTTTAAAAATCTTGGTTTGCCCAAAACTTCTTCTACTTTGGTTTCGTCGATTGTATTGACAACAGTTTCTTCCAAAGCAACTTGTTTCGCAATGTTACGCATTACACTTGCCATTAATCGATCAAGTTCTCTCACGCCACTTTCTCTCGTGTAATCTTGTACTATTTTTTGAAGTAACTTATCGTTGAATTTTAAAGGCGTTTTTAACAAACCATGCATTTCTTTTTGCTTAGGTATGAGATGGCGTTTAGCAATCTCTACTTTTTCTTCTACCGAATAACCGGATAGTTGTATAATTTCTAAACGATCTCGTAAAGCAGGTTGGATGTCACTTAAGCTATTTGCTGTGGCAATAAATAGCACTTTAGATAAATCAAATTCTAATTCTAAATAATTATCATAAAAAGTACTGTTTTGTTCAGGGTCTAAAATCTCTAATAAAGCAGAGCTAGGATCGCCTCTAAAGTCTTTACCAATTTTATCTATTTCATCTAAAATAAATACCGGATTGGCACTTTTCACTTTTCGTAATTGTTGTATAATACGACCAGGCATAGCACCTATATATGTTTTACGATGTCCGCGTAATTCGCTCTCGTCATGCAAACCACCCAAACTCAAGCGAACATATTTACGATCAATTGCATTGGCAATGCTTTTGCCTAAAGATGTTTTACCAATACCGGGAGGTCCAACGAAACAAAGGATAGGTGATTTTAGATCACCTTTCAATTTGAGTACCGCTAAATACTCAATGATACGCTCTTTAATTTCATCCATTCCATAATGATCATGGTCTAAAACTTTTTGAGCTTTCTTTAAATCATAAGAATCTTTAGTGTAAACTCCCCAAGGCAAATCCAACATTAAATCCAAATGATTATACACCACCGAATAATCGGGTGTAGTTGGGTGCATACGTTCTAATTTCTCAATGCCTTTTTTAAACAGGTCTTTAGCCGCTTCGGTCCATTGGACTTGTTCTGCTCTTTTTTGAAGATCTTTAATTTCTCTTTCATTAGCATCTCCTAATTCATCTTTGATAGACTTAAGTTGCTGCTGCAGAAAGTATTCTCTTTGTTGTTTATCAATCTCACCTCTTGTTTTATTAGTGATTTCATTTTTCAATTCAGCTAATTGCAATTCGCTTTGCAATAAGTTCAATAATTTCTCTGCACGTAATCGAATATCATCTTCTTCTAATAAACTTTGCTTGTCCAGTAATTTAGCATTAATGTTGGTGGCAATATAGTGAACTAAAAAAGAGTAGTTTTCAATATTGCGCAGCATAATAGCAGCTTCTGGAGGTAAGGTATTCGTTTGTTGAATAATCTTCTCCGCATAATCTTTAATAGAACCTACAAGGGCATCAAAATTAGGATCTTCTTTAGGAAAGTGGTCTTCTTTATAGGTAATATTTGCTTTAAAATAAGGCTCGGTTTCTGTAAACGTGTTGATTTCAAACCTTATTTTACCCATTATAAAAAGGGTAATATTGCCATCTGGCATTTTTATCATTTTTACAATTTTGGCCAAGGTGCCAACATGAAACATGTCGTCTGTGCCCGGGTCTTCAAAATTTCCATCTTTCTGGGCTACAACCCCAATCCACTTATCCTTTTTATTGGCCTGTGTTATTGCCGTAATTGATTTTTCTCTAGATACGGTAATCGGTAATACTACATTTGGGAATAATACCGTATTGCGGAGCGCAATAATGGGTAGGTTATCAGGTAGTCCTTTTCGTTCTTCTTCATTCATTTCGTCTTCGCCCATTGGTAAAACGGGTAAAAATTCCATGTCTTGATCATTTTGTTGCAATAGCATAGGATATATTTTTTCAGACAAACTGTCTTTGTTTATGATTATTTTTAAATAAAATTCGCACTTGTATAAAGGTCAATTATTATGCCAAAGGTATAAAACTGAAAAATTAGCAGATAATTATACAAGTTTACAGTTTATAAATATAATTCTTGTTCTATTTTTGTGAAAATTAGATGTTCATTTTAAAAGTTATCCTATGAAAAGATCACTATTGGTATGTTTACTTATGCTGGGTACAATGGTCAATGCTCAAACAAAAAGTAATGACAAGCAAAATGGCAAATGGCATTATGCTTACCATTTTGACGGGTCTATTTTGTCAACGGCCCTAATCAGTGGTGCAAATGTTGGTAATCCTGTCATTCGCTATGCGCCTTTCTTTAATATTGGTCATACACTACATAATGATTTCAATAAGCATTCGGGAGCTATCATTGGGATAGGGATTAAAAACATAGGTTTTATAGAAAAGCGAGGTGACACTACTTTTAAGAAGCGTGTTTATGCTTTTGGAGTTAATGCTTCTTTGAAATTTGGAGATTTGCCATCAAATAGATTCGTATTTATAGGAGCGGGTTTAGATCTACCCTTTCACTATAAGGAAAAACAATTTGTGAATAGATCGGATAAACGCAAAAGTTCGGAGTGGTTTAGTACTGCAACACCTCAATTTTTACCTAATGTATTTATAGGCTTTGTAAGAAAATCTTTCTCCTTAAAATTGCAATATTATCCGGTTAATTTCCTTAATGATAATAATACTAGGTTTAAAGATGAAAAAGTAAATTTACTTTTATTGTCATTTGGTCACGACTTCAAATTTTATTTAAACAAATCAAATGTTAAACAAAAGCATAAAGTCATTGAAATGTAAATAAAAAAGGGGCATAAGCTCCTTTTTTTTATTTAATCAATTCATTTAATGCTTTTTGTAGCTCATCGCCCGTAATATTTATCGCTATAATTTTCCCATTAGGATCTATCAAACAGTTTGAAGGTATTGCTTCCAGTTGATAGTCGCGCACGACTTTGCTTTCCCATCCTTTTAATTCACTTCCTTGTTTCCAAGTTAATCCGTCGTTTTTAATAGCTTTAACCCAATTGTCTTTTTCAGTATCTAAAGAAACACCAAATACGGTGAAATTTTTATTTTGAAATGCTTTAAATGCTTTCACTACATTTGGATTCTCATTTCTACAAGGTTTGCACCAAGAAGCCCAAAAATCTATGAGTACATATTTTCCTCTAAAATCAGATAGGCGAATCGTAGTGCCATCAGTTCCAAATACCTCAATTGCTGGAGCTTGAAGGCCAACTGCTATTTGACTTTTAACTCCGTTACTTGATGTGCTTGCTCCCAGTGAATTATTAATTTTTTCTACAATAGCTTTTGCAAGTTTACTATTCGAAAAACGGCCTGCCATATTAGAAGATAATGCAGTGAAAAATGCTTTTTCGGCATTGAAATTGAGCATATTCATAGCAAAATAAGCATTCGGAACATAATGTGTGGTGTCTGTATAACTTTCTACAAAGCTTGTAAGAGAAGCGCTAAGCTGGTTAATATCTGCCGTAACTTTTTCTGTCATTGCTACATCTTGTCTAGCTTTGGCTGTATCTAAAACTAAATATAAGGTATTGAAATTGCGAATATAATCTTCTCTTATTCGTGTGATAAAGTTTTTTATTTCAATAGATTCCGGTGCTCCTGATATGGTATAATTCTCAATATTCGGCCATTCTGCTTTTATGCTGATATCCTTATCGGCAGTACTAAAAATGATAAAGGCATTATCGCTAAATTTTATTCTATATAGAGTAGATTCTTCATTTTTTGCTTGCAAAGTAAAATTACCTTCTTTGTCTGCTTTTGTAGAGTCTACAATTACATCGCCAGCCACTCCCATTTCTTCTAAGAAAATGGTTTGTGTTGGCAAATTTTGAATGCTTCCTTTTACTTGAAAAGAACTATTGGATTTACCACAGGAAATTAAGAATAAACTAGCAACAATTAGGTAATGAATAAATGATCTATTAGTCATGTGTGTTTTTTTAGATCTGCAAACTTAATAAATTCAATTACTATGTTTACTAAACTTCAAACTTAATTTAAAAGTTGAAACAATAAAATGACAAAAAGCTGACAAATAAATAATTCAAAATTTAGAACTTTACGACCATTATGAAAGGCGCTACGTTTCTTTTAACCTTATTGCTATTTTTCTATTCATCTTGTTTGAAAAAAGATAAGGTCCTTCCCTTGCTTTCTAGTGCAGGTACTATGGATTCAGTGGTTATTGGCGAACAATATCAAGAAGTTGTTTACTATGATTTTGAAATGAAAAAAATAGTGGCTACAGCTAAGGTTGATGATTGGGATTTAAGTTTTGAATCAAACGATTCGGGTACGCATGTTTTTATTAATGGAGGCAAAACATGGAATGGCGCTAATGGCGTTTGGGCTTATAATACCCATCAAACCCAATTTTCTGCAGTTAAATCTGCTTCTGCAATCAATGAGGCTAATTATCTTTTTGATGCTCCATCAGGGTTGCCCGATAGTACTGCGTTTGGAACTTGGTATACAGGTTCTTTAGAAAATGGCAATTTACAATCCAAGAACGAAGTTTACATTATCAAGCTAGATCCTACTTCATTTATTAAGTGTAGGATTAAAAATTGCACAGTTAATGAGTATCAAATTGAATGTGCTCCATTGAGCGCAGATACCGCCACGGCAATAAGCTTTGTAAAAGAGAAAGATAAAAATTGCATTTACGTAAATTGGTCAAATAATGCACTCCGAAAAGTAGCAATGGAGCCTAATAAAAATGCTTGGGATATTGTATTTACAAGGTTTAGGCATATTTATTATGACTTGAACAATTTTCCTTATATCGTTAATGCTGTTTTAATTAATCCATATCAAACGCTAGTAGCTGCAGATAGTGTTACTGGTTATCAACAGATTAAGTCGTATAACTACCCGGGAATCCAATGGGTGCCCAATAGAAATATTATTGGCTTCGATTGGAAGTCGTATGACATACAGTCAGGTTTGTATAAAGTTAACCCTAACAAAAGCTATCTAATAAAGACCAACAGCGGCTATTACTATAAGCTACATTTTTTAGATTTTTACAATAAAAATGGGATAAAAGGCACGCCTACCTTTGAATTTGCCCGCCTCTGATAAAAATCATACGATTGGGATTTATTTTTTTTCCTATTCGTTTTTTTCTTTTGCTTTTATGCATTACCTTTGCGCCAAATTTCAATTTAATTTTTTAATTATATAATCCATTATTATGCCAAGCATTGGTAAAATCAAACAGATTATCGGTCCAGTTGTGGACGTGCATTTTTCGGGTGACAATGTGCTTCCTGAAATTTATAACGCATTAGAAATCACTCGTGAAAACGGTGACAAATTAGTGTTAGAAGTTCAACAGCACTTAGGAGAAGATAGCGTAAGAACAGTAGCTATGGACGGAACCGAAGGTTTAGTTCGCGGCATGCAAGTAGTAGATACAGGTAAAGCTATTGCTATGCCAACTGGTGAGCAAATCAATGGTCGCTTGTTTAATGTTACAGGTGACGCAATTGATGGATTGCCTCAGCCAAATAAAACAAATGCTCGTCCAATCCATGCTAAACCTCCAAAATTTGAAGAATTAAGTACGGCTTCTGAGATCCTATTTACGGGTATCAAAGTAATCGACTTGATTGAGCCTTATGCAAAAGGTGGTAAAATTGGTTTATTTGGTGGTGCGGGAGTAGGAAAAACCGTATTGATCCAAGAGTTAATTAACAATATTGCGAAAGCATATGCAGGTTTGTCGGTGTTTGCAGGTGTGGGAGAGCGTACTCGTGAAGGAAATGACTTGATGCGTGAGATGATTGAAGCAGGCATTGTGAAATATGGCGATAAATTTATCCATAGTATGGAAGAAGGCGGATGGGATTTAGCATCTGTTGATATGGAAGGTTTAAAAGACTCTAAAGCTACTTTCGTATTTGGTCAAATGAATGAACCACCAGGAGCACGTGCTCGTGTGGCATTATCTGGTTTAACTATTGCTGAGTATTTCCGTGATGGAGATGGTTCTGGCAAAGGAAAAGATATCTTATTCTTCGTTGATAATATCTTCCGTTTTACGCAAGCAGGTTCTGAGGTATCGGCTTTATTAGGTCGTATGCCTTCAGCGGTAGGTTACCAACCAACCTTAGCTACGGAGATGGGTTTGATGCAAGAGCGTATTACGTCTACTAAAAATGGTTCAATTACTTCCGTACAGGCGGTATATGTACCAGCGGATGACTTAACCGATCCGGCTCCAGCAACTACGTTTGCGCACTTAGATGCTACTACCGTATTGTCTCGTAAAATTGCCGATTTAGGTATTTATCCAGCGGTAGATCCTTTAGATTCTACTTCTCGTATCCTTACTCCAGCAATCGTAGGAGAGCAACATTACGAATGTGCTAATAAAGTAAAATTAATTTTACAACGCTACAAAGAATTACAAGATATCATTGCTATTTTGGGTATGGATGAGTTGAGTGAAGAAGATAAATTAACGGTTTCTCGCGCGCGTCGTGTACAACGTTTCTTATCTCAACCTTTCCATGTAGCTGAGCAATTTACAGGTTTAAAAGGAGTATTAGTTCCAATCGAAGAAACAATTCGTGGTTTCAATATGATTATGAATGGTGAAGTGGATGAGTATCCAGAAGCAGCATTCAATCTTGTAGGTACCATCGACGATGCGATTGAAAAAGGTAAAAAATTAATGGAACAAGCTAAAAACTAAAGTTTAGTATAAAATTCATTATTCATGCAATTAGATATACTTACACCTGAGAAAAAAATATATAGCGGTAAAGTTTATGGTATACAATTACCAGGAACAGAAGGGTCTTTTGAAGTTTTAGACCATCACGCTGCTATGATTGCTTCTTTAGGAAAAGGTAAAATGAAAATTTTAACCGACAAAAACAATTCTACTTCTTACGAAATCAACTCTGGTTTTATTGAAGTATTAAATAACAAAGCTACCGTTTTAATTGAAGGTGCAATAGCCTTATAGTAACGACTAACAAATACATAAAAAAAGACAAGCCGAACAGCTTGTCTTTTTTGTTTCGTTGATTTGATCTATTTAGTATCGTAAGCCCATTTAATATAGGTTGCACCCCAAGTGAAACCGCCACCAAATGCAGCAAGTATAATATTGTCGCCTTTTTTTAATTGTTTTTCCCATTCAAACAAACACAAAGGAATAGTTGCATTGGTCGTATTGCCATAACGTTGAATGTTCATCATTACTTTATCGTTAGAAACGCCCATACGGTCTCTAGTAGCATCGATAATACGTTTGTTAGCTTGATGCGGAACAAGCCATGCAACATCGTCTCCTGTAAGATTATTACGTTCCATAATTTCTGCAGACACATCGGCCATGCCTTTTACTGCAAATTTAAAAACGGTTTGTCCTTCTTGATATACGTAATGCTCTCTATTCATAACCGTTTCCATTGATGCTGGATAAGCAGATCCACCTGCTTTTTGTCTTAAGAACGTTCTGCCCGCGCCATCGCTTTTAAGTATAGAATCTTGTATACCAAAGCCTTCTGTATCTGGTTCTAATAAAACGGCTGCTGCTGCATCGCCAAAAAGAACGCAAGTAGTACGATCCGTATAATCTACAATAGAGCTCATTTTGTCGCCACCTACTACAATGACTTTTTTGTATTTGCCTGTTTCAATAAATTGTGAAGCGGTAGTTAAAGAAAATAAAAATCCACTACAAGCGGCGTTGATATCAAAACCAAATGCGTTTTTAATACCAACTTTATCAGCAATAATATTAGCCGTTGCCGGAAATTGATGATCAGGTGTTGTAGTAGCACAGATAATTAAATCTATGTCTTCAGCTGTTATGCCTCTTTTTTCTAATAGCATACGCACTGCACCAGCACCCATTTCAGAGGTGCCCATACCTTCTCCTTTCAAAATTCTACGTTCACTAATACCGGTTCTAGAAAGAATCCATTCATTATTGGTATCCACCATTTTTTCCAATTCTGTATTATCTAAAATATAGTCTGGTAAACAGGCGCCAATTGCAGTTATAGAAGCTCTTATTTTTTGCATGGTTAATTATTTTAAATTAGGTATTCATAGCGCCACAAACGCTTATTACTTGTCCGCTTACATAACTACTCATATCAGAAGCTAAGAAAAGAGCGACATCAGCTACTTCTCCTGGTTTACCGAAGCGTGCCATAGGAATTTTTTCAAACCATTTTTCTGCACCACCATCTTTTAAATAATGAGTCATATCTGTTTCAATAAATCCAGGGGCAATTGCATTTACACGTACATTTCTACTACCCAGTTCTTGTGCAATAGATTTGGTAAATCCAATGATGCCAGCTTTAGAAGCAGCGTAACTGCTTTGTCCTGCATTGCCTTTCATTCCCACAATAGAGCTCATGTTAATGATGCTGCCTTTGCGGTTTTTCATCATCGGTTTTATGACTTGCTTGCTTAAATTATAAATTGATTTAAGATTGGCCTGAAGTACATCATCCCATTGTTCTGGAGTCATACGCATAAGTAAGTTATCTTTACTAATGCCGGCATTATTAACACAAATATCAATGGTGCCAAACTGCGTCATGATTTCATTTACAAGCGTCTCTGCAGCAGCATAATCTCCTGCATCTGATTTATACCCTTTAGCTTGCACGCCCATTGCGCTAAGTTTTTCTTCTAAAGCTTTTGCGCGCTCATCTGAAGACACATAAGTAAAGGCTATATGAGCTCCTTCAGCAGCAAATTTTAAAGCAATGGCTTCACCAATGCCTCTGCTTCCGCCAGTTATTAAGGCAACTTTTCCTTCCAGTAATTTCATATTTATTTAATTAAAATAAAGTGAATTGATTGGCTAAAATACAAATTGCTTGTGGAATTTTTGAACGTTTATAGATTTAATTTGAATTTAAATCTAAAAATTATCGTACTATTTCATTCCATTTTTTCTCCATACTGTATTGCACAGGTATGGTTATAAATACTTTACCTCTGCCAATAGTAGCTGTTCCGATGATTTTAAATCGAACGGATTGGTCAGCATTTAAAAGCATATCAAAGGCATTAGAAATGATTTTTTTTGACTCAACGCTCGTTTGTAATTTTATAGTAGACTCTTTGTTAGCCATGAAATGCATTATACTATCGCTGTTTATAGTCCCAATTTGCTGATCATCTTTGTACAACGAACAGCGAATTTTCTTTACATCTATGGTAAATGCATTTGGGTTTTCTATAATTAAATCTAAGCTAATTTGTGTTTCTTTTAAGGAAGCACTTACAATTTCAAAATGATTAATATTCTTGAATTTAAGCGCTTGTATTTGATGGCAAGCATTGATCAAGATAAATAGAGCGAATAGTAATAGGGAGTTCTTTACGTTCATAGTGCTATAAATAAATCGGCTGCAATAGCATCTGCAAAAAGTTTGCCTTGTTGAGTAAGAAAAAGTGTTTGTTCTTGCTGATTAATTAGTTGCTGTTGTAAATACTTTTCAATGATTCGCTTATCTAAAGATATATGCCAACTGTCTTTTATTTTATCAAGATCACATCCCCACATCGTTCTCAAGGAAGTCATAATATACTCATTGACTTGATCGGCTACAGAAAGTTCTTCTATGGTAGAAGGAACGGTTTGCTCTTGAAGTATAGCTTTAATGTATCCTTGATTATTTGCCATATTCCATTGTCTAGTATTGTGGCTATAGCTGTGGGCTGATGGGCCAATGCCTAAATAGGGAATTCCTTTCCAGTAATTAGTATTGTGTATGGCATGTGCATTAGCTTTACTAAAATTGGATATTTCATAGTGATCGAAATTATTTTCTTTAGCCCAGTCCATTAAAAATAAAAATTGCTGAGCCGCATCATCTGGATTTAAAGCAGGTAATTGATTGGTTTTAATTTGATGGGCCAAGCTTGTTTTAGGCTCTACGGTTAAAGCATAAGATGAAAAATGAGGTATTTTATAGGACAACATGGTGTTTAAATGCTGTTCCCATTCATCTAAGCTTAAATGAGGTGTGCCATAAATGAGGTCGATACTGATATCTGAAAATCCTTTGTCTTGAGCGCATTTTAGTGCGAAGTCAACCTGTTGTACTGTATGTGCTCGGTTCATAAAAAGCAAATCGGCCTCTTTGAAAGACTGAACACCAATGCTTAAACGATTAATTGGGGTTTTGCATAAAGCAGTTAAGTAAGCAGTATCTAAATCATCTGGATTGGCTTCTAAAGTAAACTCTTTGAGTTTATCAATGGTGTAATAGCGCTCCACACTTGCGAAAATAGATAGTAGTTCTTCCGGGCTCAATAATGAAGGCGTGCCGCCTCCAAAGTAGATGGTATCAACACTATGTTCTTGTAAGTACTTAGCTTGCATGCGAAGCTCTTCTTTAATAGCTTCTATTAATTGATCTTTTGAGGCAAGTGATGTAGAAAAGTGAAAGTTGCAATAATTGCATGCTTTTTTACAAAAAGGTATGTGAATATAAATGCCTGCCATTAATTTAATAATACGTGTATCGCAAATCTACATAAAGCAATTGATTATTAATTTCCTATGTTGATAAACTTCTGTGTCATTTTGATGTAATTCATTTAATTTTGACTTTTAAATTACTTATGCGTCTACGTATATTCATTTTTGGACTTGTATTAAGTTTGTTTGTTTCCTTGCAGCTACATGCAGACTCTACGGATGTGCCTTTTGTATTACGTCCGATAAAAACGGCCTCTAAGTCGATACCTTCGCATCCTTCTTTTGATATCCATTATTGGTGCGCCCAAACTAGCGCTGTTAAGCTTAAACCTATATATTTTCCTGCTAAACCTAAAGTATATAAAGACAAAACAATTGCTTTTTACGCTTTATATTTTTTGACCTTATTACTTGGTATAATTCGCTATACTGATCCTAAATATTTTAGAGATTTATGGGGAATGTTTTGGGGTTTGGCAAAAGTAAATAGAGACTCTAAAGAACATTTGCACGGCGCAGCTGTATCTAATTTGTTAATGAATATATTTTTTGTTTGCACCCTAGGTGTTTTTTTGTTTTTCACTATAGAGCATCGAGTAAGTGCTTCACTTAGTTTTCCATTAGGGCTTTTACCTTTGTTACTAGTTGTTTGTGTTTTGATAATTTATTTAGTGAAATTTGCTGCTATTCAATTTTTTGGATGGGCATTCAAATTAACCCACATTACCGAACAGTACATTTTCAATGTATTTTTAGTTAATAAAATTTTAGCTGTGCTTTTATTGCCGATGATTATTTTATTGGCATTTTCAGATAAAAGTATGTATGGTGCCCT
>JAURLW010000074.1 GCA_030831005.1 Bacteroidota bacterium | reverse complement strand
TCTTATGCAAACGATTCAATTACACGATAAACATTTTGCTCCATATATTGATGCGACTACAATTGAAGCGCGCATTATAGCATTAGCGCAACAAATAGATCTGGATTATGCTCAAGAAAGACCTTTATTCATAGGTATTTTAAATGGATCATTTTTATTTGCAGCGGATTTATT
This sequence comes from Bacteroidota bacterium, assembly GCA_030831005.1. Classification (GTDB taxonomy): domain Bacteria; phylum Bacteroidota; class Bacteroidia; order Chitinophagales; family Chitinophagaceae; genus CAIWHF01. The sequence continues at coordinate 5,953 of JAURLW010000074.1, read as the reverse complement.
TAGGCACTTAAAAATTGAAGCAGAAATTTCATTTATTAAATTAGCTTCATACAAAGGCACAAGTTCTACGGGCAATGTTATTACAGCTATTGGACTAGAAGAAGATTTAAGCAATCGTCATGTAGTCATCATTGAAGATATAATAGATACGGGGAAAACACTGCATAGCTTTATGCATGAGTTGAAAAATCGTTCTCCAAAATCAATTAAAATTGCAAGCTTTTTGACGAAACCAAGCGCCTTACAATATCCAATTGTAGCAGATTATATAGGTTTTGAAATACCTAATAAGTTTGTTGTTGGTTATGGTTTAGACTATGATGGATTAGGAAGAAATATACCCGCTCTTTATCAATTATCAGAATAGAAAATTGGTAGCTCTTTATTATCAATTAATGCTGCCTTATAAGCATATTCCCACAAAGTTTGAATAGCCAAACTACCCTCTTTTCCTAATTCGGTAGAAAAACTATTGACATACAATTCTATATGCTTGCGCATTACCTCTTCACTCATTTCTTGTGCATGCTCTTTTATAAATGGGGCTAAGTTTGGATAATTATTCCAAGCATAAGCAATACTCTCTTTAATTAATTGATCTAACTGCTCGTATACTTCTTTAGGCAAGGAGCGTTTGGCTACAATGCCACCCAAGGGAATTGCAGCAGCGGTAGTAGATTCCCACCAATCCCCTAAATCCATTATTTTATGAAGTCCTTTTTCTTGATAGGTAAATCTATTTTCATGTATAATCAATCCTGCATCTACGCGCTGGTCTATTAAAGCTTGCTCAATATCGCTAAACAACATTATCTCTTTACAAGTGGCTTTAGGAAAGGCTAATTGCAATAATAAATTAGCTGTGGTATTTACACCTGGAATAGCAATGACTGCTCGTTCCAAAAACGATGCATCATCGTTCCATTGCGCTATACCCTTTTTATGCGAAATTAGTAAAGGTCCTACACCTTTGCCAAGGGCACTGCCTGCATGCATTAGTGCATAGTCAGTAGCACATTGTAAAAAGGTATTAAAACTTATTTTGGTGATAGCCAATTTACCTGCTAAGGCCCAATTATTTAGTGTTTCTACATCCTCCATAAATACTTCAAATTCAAAGCCTTTAGTATCAATTTTATGATTTACCAAAGCATCAAATATAAAGGTGTCATTGGGGCAGGGACTAAATCCTAGACTAATTTTCATATAATAAATTTCAACAAAATTAAGCTTCTTTAAATTACTTCCTACAATTTGTTTTATAGACTACGGCAACTATTTTAGTTCATATTTTAGTACCTTTATGTACTAAACATCCTTTAATGATCGTAGCGGTTTACAATAGAACATTTGGCAAAGAAGATATTCCTGCTATCAGTAAAATTTTATCGGCTTTACAAGCTCATAAAATACAGCTCGTATTTTACAAGGATTTTTATAACCAATTAAAAGAATGTTTTTCTTTCGACGAAACACCTGCCTTTTTTACTAGCCGACTCGATTTGCCCTTACAAACCGATATGCTTATTAGCCTCGGTGGCGATGGCACAATGTTGGATACCGTAAGTTTTATTGGCGATTCTAATATTCCTCTTATTGGCATTAATCTCGGACGCTTAGGATTTTTAGCTGCCGTTAGTGAAAATGAAGCTGCAGATGCTATTGAGTCTTTAGTGAGAGGATCTTATACTATTGAAAAGCGATCTTTATTACATTTAGAATCAAGCATGCCTATTTTTAAAGATGCTCCTTTTGCTTTAAACGAATTTACTCTTCACAGAAAAGACTCTTCGTCAATGATTAAAATTCATACGTACTTAAACGGTGAGTTTTTAAATACCTATTGGGCAGACGGATTAATAGTAGCGACCCCAACAGGTTCTACCGGTTATTCTCTCAGTTGTGGCGGTCCCGTAGTATTCCCACAAACATCAAGTTTTGTAATAACACCCGTGGCTCCTCATAACCTGAGTACAAGACCTATTATAGTACCTGATGACAATGTTATATCCTTTGAGTTAGAAGGAAGAACTGATCATTTTTTATGCACCTTAGATTCAAGAACAGAAACTATTCCAACAAGTATTCAACTAGCCGTAAAAAAAGAGAATTTCACTATATCTCTAATTAGACCAGATGAACACAATTTCTTAAAAACAATTCGTCAAAAATTATATTGGGGAATCGATAGAAGGAATTAAATAAATTTTATGAAGAAACTAATTATTTATATCTTTTTATGCTTACTTGCTTGTTCGAAAACACAAGCGCAATCTTTCTATGGTACAAAAGAATGGGGATTAGTAAGTGGAGGCAGTTTATATTTTGGCGATTTAAACGATCGCTATGGTTTCCAAGAAATTTATCCTGCATTAGGCTCTTTTTTTAGATTACATTTCAATCCTTATATCTCTTTACGCGCATCCGTACTGCAATCTAAAGTTGGCTACAGTGACGCCTATTCTAGTAATATCTATAATAAAACGCGCAACTTAAGTTTTAAAAGTAATATCACAGAATTTGCCGTTCAAGGTGAATTTAATTTCTTTAGGTTTTACACCGGTGATGAGCGCTATCGCTTTACGCCTTACTTAACAGGCGGCATGGGCATATTTTTTTACAACCCCTATGCTAATATCGATGGTAGAGATTATGATTTAAGACCTTTGGGAACTGAGGGCCAAAATCTAGATATGTATGCCGACAGACGTTATAAAAACTATGCTTTTAGTTTCCCTATTGGCTTAGGGGTCAAGTATTGGGTTTTCCCGGGTATGAATGTGGGTTTAGAAATTGTAAACAGATTAACTTCTACTGATTATTTAGATGATGTAAGTTCTCGCTATGTGGGAGCAGATAAATTTCCTAATGATCCACTAAATCCAAATCCAGCTTTTCTATTACAAGATCGATCTATTGAGGTGAGTAGCGATCCATTAGGTAGAATTAATAAACAAAGAGGCAATGGTAATACCAACGATCAATATATGATGCTCTTATTTCATTTTACGTTTCAGTTCAAGACCTATTCTTGTCCTCAACAAATGACACAAGATTATTCTACTTACTAATATCTAAGGTCACATTAAGCCATTCTTGATCGAAGGTGGCGTTGTAACGCTTATAAAATTTAATAGCTTCTGTATTCCAATCTAGAACCTGCCACATAATAGCTGACAAGTTTTTTTGTTTGGCTTCAAAAATTAATTGCGACATCAACATTCTACCTATACCTTTAGAACGCCAAGCCTCAGTTACAATAATATCCTCTAAATACATACGCTGCCCTTTCCAAGTAGAGTAACGAATATAATATAAAGCCATACCAATAATTTTTTCTGCTTGTGTTTCCGGATCTATTACACAAGCAACCAAAGCCCACCAAACAGGTTTTTCTGAAAATCCGCTGGCTTTAAAATGCGCTAAAGTAACCGTTACTTCTTGAGGCGCCTTTTCGAAAATGGCTAACTCTTTAATTAGTTCTAAAAGGGCTTCGCAATCTTCTTCTTTGGCTTTGCGAATAACTATTCTTGATTCAGACATAGGTTTAACAAAAATTATATACAATGATACAAGAAGTAAAACGTTATAACAAAGAATAATGTACTTTTATAAATCAAAGATTTGTTAATAAACTAAACACTAAAATGCTAATATGCAAGCCGTTCAATTACTTTGGGTAGATGATGAAATAGATCTATTAAAACCTCATATTTTATTCTTACAACAAAAAGGATATGAAGTGGCTTCCCTTACTAATGGCTATGATGCCATTGATTACTTGCAAGAAAACCCAATAGACTTAGTTATTTTAGACGAAAGCATGCCGGGCATGACAGGATTAGAAACCTTAATTAAGATAAAAGAGCTTTTTCCGTATATGCCCATAGTAATGGCTACTAAAAACGAAGCAGAATATGTTATGGAAGATGCTATTGGCAATCAGATCAGTGATTACCTAATAAAACCTATACACCCCAATCAAGTATTGATTTCAATTAAAAAAATAATTGATGGCAAGCGCCTTATTGCTGAAAAAACAAACGCTAATTACCAACAAGAATTTACTAAACTATTTATGGCTTTGCAAGCCAATCCAAACCATACGGAATGGATGGAATTATATAAAAAAATAGTGTTTTGGGAATTAGAATTGAGTAAAAGTAACAGCACTGAAATGATGGAGATATTGCAGCAGCAAAAAGCAGAAGCTAATAAAGATTTTTTTAAGTTCATTCAAAAAAACTATTGCAACTGGATTGCATCAACTACCGAACGACCATTACTATCGCCTCAGGTACTAGCAGAAAAAGTATTCCCGAAGTGCAATAATCATCAACCCACTTTCCTCTTAGTTATCGACAATCTTAGATATGACCAATGGAAAGTAATTGAACCCTTTTTACTTGACGATTTTAAAATTAACGAAGAAGATCTTTTCTTTAGCATTTTACCTACAGCCACACAGTATGCCAGAAATGCTTTATTTGCTGGACTTACACCCTTTGAAATTGCAAAACAATTTCCAGATAAATGGAGAAATGACGATGATGATGATGGAAAAAATAAATTTGAATTGGAGTTTTTACAAAGCAATCTCAAAAGAAATAAATTAGACCATTGGAAAGTAGATTATGTAAAAATCACGAATAACGAACATGCTAAACTATTAGAAGATCAAATACATAATTATTTAAGTAATGACTTGACCGTTATCGTTTACAATTTTGTAGATATGCTATCGCATGCGCGCACCGAAATGGAAGTATTGAAAGAATTAGCAAGCGACGATAATGCTTATCGTTCGCTTACCGCTAGTTGGTTTGAACACGCACCACTTTTCAAAGCCTTAAAGAAAATTGCTTCTAAGAATATTCAACTTATAATTACTACCGATCATGGTACCATGCAAGTAAAAACACCTAGTAAATGTATTGGCGACAAACAAACTAGCAGTAATTTACGATACAAGCATGGTAAGAATATGAGCTATGAAGACAAGCACGTATTTGCAGTTAAAGACCCTAAAGATGCCGGACTTCCTAGTCAATACTTAAACTCGAGTTATATTTTTGCAAAAGAAGATGTGTATTTATGTTTTCAAAATAACTACAATCACTTTGTCAATTATTATAAAAACACCTTTCAGCATGGAGGCATTTCGCTGGAAGAAATGCTGGTACCTATAGTTACTTTACAGTCTAAGTAACTACACGTACATAAAAGCTGCTAAGCAAGAAAAGATACCTAACAATAAACCACTAATCAGTTCTGCATTGGTATGCGCACCTAAAACTTTTCTACTTAGCAGAACAAGTATTGCACATGCGCATGCAATGATGAAAAATGGCAAAGAGAAGGGCATACAAAAAGCAATACCTATTAAGGTGCCAACTGCTGCAGCATGCATACTTATTTTAAAAAATATATTTAGGATAAACATAGCAATGAGCCCCCAAAATTGTGCAAGAAAATACACAATGAGCACTTGCGGTATAGCTGGTGTAGTCTTTAAATTATGGAGTACATGATAGGCCCAAAAATAAAATACCATTGATCCAATCAAGGGAATGATTCTATCTTTTGAATCGGTCATGGTTATAGTTTTTATAAAATCTAAGCGTTTTAATAAAACCACTAACAAGAGCGGAAAAAAACAAGTATTGATGACTATAATAGCAAACCATTTATTAATTGCAGCCCAGGTTAAAGTACTAAAATCCGCTACTGGCAATAAAAAAAACAGTAGGAAAGCGATAGACGGAATAAAAACCGGATGAAAAATATAGGAACTTACCGTAGCAAGTTGTTGCATGAAATTTTTGTTGTTGTTATTAGCATTCATAACAACAAAAATACATACTATTATTAATGTTTCCTTTACAATTTTACAAATTCGGTCCTAACCATTTTGCTAGTTCTTCTATCGGCATTTGCTTTTCTTGCGCATAGG
>JAURLW010000073.1 GCA_030831005.1 Bacteroidota bacterium | reverse complement strand
ATTATAAATACCTTCCAACAATTAACTGGTATTTCTATCATTAAATACATACAGCACAATAAACCTAGGATAGGTATCAGCGACCATTTCTTTGCAATTGTATACAGTGTAATAATACATGTGCTTATCAGAAATAATAGGAATAACCAATCATGAGCTTCAGCAATATGGACTATTCGGTCCCTAAATGTTGCAATAAAAACCGCAAATAATACCGGCAAGATAATTTGTCCATTAATGTACGGTAATTTAAAACGTTGTTCAGGCAATGCAGGCGCTAAGGTTAAAACACCAGCGCAAACAATTACAAATGCAAACAAGGTACCTATACTCGTTAAATCGGTTACAATATCGATATTGATAAATAAAGATGGAATAGCCACAAAAGCACCAGCTATAAGGGTAGCAATATAGGGCGTTTTGAATTTTTTATGCATTTTAGAAAAAGCCTTTGGCAATAAGCCATCTCTACTCATGCTCATCCATATACGAGGCTGACCAATTTGAAATACCAACAAAACACTTGTAGCGGCTACAACTGCACTAAAAGAAATAAACTTACCTAGTTTTTCTTGCCCTACATAATTAAATACAAAAGCAAGTGGATCAGTTACGTGCTCAAATTTATAATAAGGAACCATACCCGTGATAACTAAAGCTGTTATAATATAGATAACCGTGCAAATAAGTAAAGAATACAACATTCCTCGAGGCAAATCTCGTTGAGGATTCTTACATTCTTCTGCCGTAGTTGAGATAGCATCAAAACCAATATAGGCATAAAAAACAGCAGATACCCCTTTTAATACACCTGAAAAGTTATTAGGGAAAAAAGGCGTGTAATTATCCGTATTGATATAAAAATAACCAACCACTACAACCAATAAAAGCACTAAAAGTTTAACAATAACCATTGCATTGGCACTTCGCTTGCTCTCTTTAATTCCGATATAAGCTAAAATCGAAATAAAACCTACAATCAAGAAAGCAGGCAGATTAAAAATCAATCTGAAATTAGCTATTTGAGGCGCTAGGGTCCAAGCTAAAGAACTCAAATCTGCATGGGATTGAACAGCTTGCAAATACACATCATGAGCCGTTTTGGGATCGGTAACCATCCATGCTGGTAAATAAACACCCACAGCCGAAAGCACATTGGTAAAATATCCACTCCATGATATAGCTACAACAATATTACCTATAGCATACTCGAGTATTAAAGCCCATCCAATAATCCATGCAATTAACTCTCCGAATGCCACATAAGAATAAGTATATGCACTACCCGATACTGGAATACGAGCAGCAAACTCTGCATAACATAAAGCGGTAAACCCACAGGTAACAGCTGTGATTATAAATAAGAAAATTACCCCTGGACCACCATCAAATGATGCTTTACCAATGGTACTGAAAATACCTGCACCAATAACTGCTGCAATACCCATCAATGTTAAATCCCTAACATTCAATACTCTCTTTTGATCTTGTATACCACCTTCTTGAGTGCCTGTAGCAATATCTTTTTGTAAAGACAGTATGGATTTTTTCCTTGTAAGTTTCGACAACATCATTTAAAATTTCAATTTAAATATAAGCTTTTGTAAATTATTATTTTAATTTTAAAATCTAAATAAAATATATGGGCAAACAAGTAGAAGCTTTTAATGCATATAGAAGCAAAATGAATGAAGTCATTCTAGAAAAACAAAATAAAGTTATCAATCGCTTATTTAATTTGGATCAACATACTTATGCTGAAGGAGCCCTTTCTGTAAAAACAAAAGAATTAATGGGCCTAGTGGCTAGCATGGTTTTAAGATGTGATGATTGTATTAAATATCATCTTGGTAAATGTCATGAAGTAGGCACAACCACGGAAGAAATGTATGAAGTATTTGCAGTTGCAAATATAGTGGGCGGTAGCATTGTAATTCCCCACACCAGAAGAGCAGCTGAATACTGGGAAGAATTGATAAGCGAGACTAATTAAGCCTTTTTATAAGATTGTACCACCTCATTATATAATTGCTCATACTGAGGAATAATGAACTGTTTTTCAAATTTCATAGCATGTTCTTTCGCTTGATTTTTGAATTGGTTCAGCACGGTTTCGTTTTCTAATATAGAAAAAGCATGCGTTGCCATATCTTCTACATCACCAACATTGCTTAGGTAACCCGTAAATCCATGAACATTAATTTCTCCTAAGCCACCTGCATTGGTAGAAATAACAGGCACACCACAAGACATGGCTTCCAAGGCCGACAAGCCAAAACTTTCGTAAGAAGAAGTTAGTATGAATAAATCTGAAATGCTCAATATCTCATCCATTTGTTCTTGCTTTCCTAAAAATCGTATATCATTACAAACTTCTAAACTTCTACTCAACTCTTCGGCATTTGGTCGTTCCGGACCATCACCAATCATCAATAATTTACATGGCATTTTCTCACGTACTTTCTGAAATACATGAATAACATCTTCTACACGCTTTACTTTTCTAAAATTAGAAACATGAGCTAAAATGCGTTCTCCATTGGGAGCCAACATTTTTTTAAAATGATCTTTATCGCTTTGGTAAAAACGATTAATGTCAATAAAGTTATGAATGACATGTATATCTTTCTCAATAGGGAAAGAGGAAATGGTTTCATCTTTTAAATTATGAGATACCGCTGTAATGGCATCTGATTCATTGATGGAAAAAGCCACTACAGGAGCATAGGTTTGATCTCTTCCCACTAGCGTAATATCCGTTCCGTGTAAAGTAGT
>JAURLW010000072.1 GCA_030831005.1 Bacteroidota bacterium | reverse complement strand
TGCACCACCAAATGATCCCGTACAGCATTACAATGCGATACAAATTTGGTTGGCTATTCTTATTACCTTTTTATCGGCAAGTACCTTATTCTTAAAATTCAAAAACACGGATTGGAAGCCGTTATTAAAGAGATTTGCGATTATAAAATCGATAAGTCTATTGCTAACTTGTATTATAGCATATGTAGAAACTATAAATAAGGTTCCTGTATTTTTATTGTTATATGCAGCCTGCTTCGGTGTCATAGCAAGCATATATTACGCTATTTATAATCAAAAAGGGGTGTTTAAGAAAATGGGTCCAGCCATTTCTCATCTTGGATTTGCTTTAGTCATCTTAGGTATAGTCTTATCTTCTTTTAAAAAGGAAGTGCTTTCTATAAATACCATGGGCGTATTTATTGATTTAGGACAGAAAACGATGCAAGAGAAAGTGAAAGAAAGTCAAGAAAATGTTTTGTTATTTAGAAATACGCCAATTGCTATGGGGCCATATTTGGTAACCTATCAAGGCGATTCTACTAGCACTACCGATCCTAGAACATTTTTTAAAGTACATTATGAAGTTATTGATTCGGCTACTCAAAAGGTAGTAGAGGCGTTTAATTTATATCCAGATGCATTTATCAATTCTAAAGGCAAATCAGGATTAATAGCAAATCCAGCATCCAAACATTATATTCATAAAGACATCTTTACTTATGTAACTTCTGTCATAGATCCTTCTAAGAAAAATGATACTAATAGTTTCAAGCATACTATTGTGAAAAAAGGAGATAGTATTTTCGTAAATAATGGATTTGCTATTTTTGAAGGCTTTACAACGCAGTTAGAGAAGAGAAACATTTCTACACAAGCAGGAGATATTGCTGTAGGAGCTAAATTGTCGGTATATAACTTAAAAGGCAAACAAATAGAAGCTTTGCCTATTTATCTTATACACGGACAAGAAGAGGTTTTTATAAACGATACCTTAGCAAGTATGCAATTAATAATGCAGTTTGCTAAAATAAATCCAAAAGAAGAAACAGCAGATATCGCTATTAAACAAAATAACAGTAAGGATGATTATATTGTCATGAAAGCACTCATCTTCCCTTATATCAATGTATTATGGTTAGGTGTTGTGGTTATGGTAATTGGATTTTTCCTATCCTTCTATAATAGAAAAACAAAGAAAGAAGTAAAGTAGTATTTTAGAGTTGATATAAAATAAAAAAGCGCATTGATTTCAATGCGCTTTTTAAATATAAATAAGGAGTTATTATTTATTCCAAATAGAAGTTTTACCTCCTACGTAGGTAGGCCATGCAAAATTATCAACATTGCCATTACCATCCATAATGTAGTAGTTTACATGCATCAAGCCATTTTTACCATAAAATAAGTCTTTAGTAATAAATCCTCTTCCTTCAATCGTATTACCATTCACTATTTGTTGAGGAATATACATGGTATCACCTTTAACTCTAGCTACAACTGATTGAGTAAGTGAATTTCTGAAAGATTTAATAATCACTTCATTTTTTGCAGCTCCATTTTCTACAGAAACAGCATAAGCTACATTGTTAGAAATAGATCCATCTTCAGTTACCATCCATACACCTTTAAATCGATCGCGTGTCATCGTTTCGCATTGGTAACCTTCATAACCTGTTGGGCATAAGCAAGCACCATCTCTACAAACTCCTCCATATGCACAAACAATAGATTGGCATTTTTCTTGAGTGCAAGATTGATACAACATCGCAGTAAAAATACCGGCAACTCCTAAAGTGGTCAATAAAAATGATTTTATAGTAGTTTTCATCTTGAAAGAATGATATTTATAAGTTTTAAAGATAGGATAAACTTGATAATTATTCAAAATTAGCGCTTAATTTTTTTCAATTTCTGCTTTATAAGCACGCACACCATTGAATATCGCTCGCGCAATTTCATCCAGCCCAACTTCAGAATTCATGTATTCTTCTTCGCTTGGATTATTAATAAAACCACACTCTACTAATACGCCCGGCATAGCACTACCTGCTAAAACTTCTAAGCCCATTTGTTTTACGCCCCTATCCGTTCTGCCTTGGCTACTAAACTCTTGTTGTATGTATGTTCCTAATAATACACTGTTACCTTGGAAAGCTTGAAGATATTGTGCTATGATAATTGCCGTTTGAGGATCATTCACATCAAGCATACCCACTTCTTCTTCCACATTGTCGGTATTGCTGGTCATAGCATTTGCTTTTTGCCCTGCTCTATGTAGTCCTAGAATCTGTACTTCTGTGCCCGAAGCGGTGGTTTCGTGATGATGAATCACCTTATAAATAGGTACTTGAACTCTCTTTTTCTTCTTTTTAATAGTTTTATATCCTTGGAAAACACGCTCTGTAGTACCTCTTGAGGAATTGATGTGTATGGAAATAAACAAGTCAGCATTAGCTTGATTGGCAATACGGTGGCGTTCCTTTAAGCTCGGGTAAATATCAGTAGTGCGGGTATAAATAACCTCTACATTTTTTAGATTCTTTTCGATTAAGGCTCCTAATCGTAAAGAAATAGCTAATGTTAGGTCTTTCTCATGGGAAAATTTTCCACCAGCACCAGCATCGCTGCCACCATGCCCAGCGTCAATAACGATTTTATGTAATCCTTTTCCTGCCGCTAAAGCGAAAGTGGGCATAAAGGCAAGGATTATTAAATATAGTTTTATATAGAATTTCATATACTTTGTTAATAAAATGGGTTTGTTCTTAAATATCGCCTTGGAATATTTATTTTTGTTGACCATATACATGCACCCAAAACCTAAAAATACTTTAAAATTTTACAAAATCAATTCCTTTTTTGGGGTATTGGTATTTTTTTGCATTTTTTTAGTAAAACTATCAAGTGCTCAGCAAAAGCAATTAACGTCAAAGCAAAAACAGCAAAAGAATATCCAAGTTGGCCTTTTAGGTAAAAAAAAGGATACCCTTCAACAAGATGTATACACCCTTCTATTAAATGATACCCTTGTAAAGGATACGCTTATGAAAGTTGTAATTCCTGATTCTGTATTTAAGAAAATGAGCAAAACAGAGCAATTGGCTTATACCTTAGGCATTAAAATTTCATCTGATGCGCTACCAGCTAAAGTGATAACACAAGCTAAAGATTCGGCTATAATGGATGTAACCAATAATCGGTTTTTGTTATTTGGAGCAGCAGAATTACAATATGAAGATATTGTGTTGCAATCTGGTAAGTTAGATTATAATCAGTCAAATCAGCAAATAAAAGCGCTTCCTTCTTTAGATTCTAATCAAGAAATGAGCAAAAAGAAGCCTTTGTTTAAGCAAGGGGCAGAGTCGTTTACTTACGATTCGCTTATCTATAACTTTAAATTAAAAAAGGCCATTGTGCGCAATGCACATTCGCAATATGGTGAAGGTTTTGTGATA
>JAURLW010000071.1 GCA_030831005.1 Bacteroidota bacterium | reverse complement strand
TTATGATGTACAATTGATTGGTGGTATTATTTTACACCAAGGTAAAATTTCAGAAATGGCAACTGGGGAAGGCAAAACATTGGTTTCTACCCTTCCTTCTTATCTTAATGCCTTAGCAGGCGAAGGCGTGCACTTAGTAACAGTAAATAACTACTTAGCTATTCGTGACCAAGAATGGAATGGACCTATTTTTGAATGGTTAGGACTTAAAGTAGACTGTATCGACAAGCATCAGCCGAATACCGAAGCACGAAGAAATGCTTATTTAGCTGATATTACATACGGAACTAATAATGAATTTGGCTTCGACTATCTAAGAGATAATATGGTGCACAACCCAGAGGAAATGGTGCAACGCAAGCATCACTTTGCTATGGTCGATGAGGTGGATAGTGTATTGATTGATGATGCCCGTACGCCTTTAATTATATCAGGACCCGTTCCTAAAGGAGATCAACAACAATTTCATTTACTAAAACCTCGTATTGAATTTTTAATTGCAGAGCAACGAAAAATTGTAAACGCGAGCATAACCGAAGCTAAGAGATTAATTGGCGAAGGCAAAGCAGATAAAGAAACTGGCGGTTTAGCCCTATTTAGAGCATACCGTGGTCTACCTAAAAACAGTGCACTTATCAAGTTCTTAAGTGAAGATGGCAATAAACAAATTTTACAGAAAGTAGAAAATTATTATTTAGGCGAACAGCAAAGAAACATGCCTATCGTAGATAGTGAACTTTATTTTACCATCGATGAAAAAAACAATAGTGTTGATCTCACTCAAAAAGGTTTGGCTTTAATTACCGGAAATGGTGAAGATGCCAACTTCTTTGTATTGCCAGATATAGCTACCATGCTTACAGCTATTGAAGAATCAGCTACGAGTGCGGAAGATAAAACACAGCAAAAAGAAGCCTTGTTGCAAGAATATGCAATCAAAGCAGATCGTATCCATTCTCTTCAACAATTATTAAAAGCTTATACGCTTTTTGATAAAGATGTGGAATATGTGGTTATGGATGGTAAAGTAAAAATCGTTGACGAACAAACTGGTCGTATACTTGATGGTCGTCGTTATAGCGATGGACTTCACCAAGCTATTGAAACAAAAGAAAATGTTACTGTAGAAGCAGCAACACAAACTTTTGCAACGGTAACCTTACAAAACTTCTTTAGAATGTACCACAAATTATGTGGTATGACTGGTACTGCAGAAACAGAAGCGGGTGAATTTTGGGAGATTTACAAATTAGATGTTGTTTCTATCCCAACGAACATTCCGATTTCTAGAAAAGATCAACAAGATTTGGTTTATAAAACCAAACGCGAAAAATACAAAGCAGTTATTGATGAAATTGAGCAACTAAGGGGAAAAGGCAGACCTGTACTGGTGGGTACTACATCGGTAGAGGTATCTGAATTACTTAGCCGCATGTTACAACAAAAGAAAATACCGCATAATGTATTGAATGCAAAACAACATGAGCGTGAGGCGCAAATTGTTGCTGAAGCAGGTTTGAATGGAGCTGTAACCATTGCTACCAATATGGCTGGCCGTGGAACAGATATTAAATTAGGTGCAGGCGTAAAGGATGCAGGCGGATTGGCAATTATTGGTACCGAGCGTCATGAAAGTCGCAGGGTAGATCGTCAGTTGCGTGGTCGTGCGGGCCGTCAAGGCGATCCAGGTTCTTCTCAGTTCTTTGTTTCCTTAGAGGACGATTTAATGCGTTTATTTGGATCTGAGCGTATCGCTTCTTTAATGGACCGAATGGGCCATAAAGAAGGAGAGGTATTACAACATAGTATGATCACCAATTCTATAGAACGTGCTCAGAAAAAAGTAGAAGAAAACAACTTTGGTATTCGTAAGAATTTATTAGAGTATGATGATGTTATGAATACGCAAAGAAACGCTATCTATAAAAGAAGAAACCATGCTTTACTGGGTGAGCGTTTATCAATAGATATCGATAATGCGATGTATGATGTTTGTGCAGATTTTACTAATCAGTTTGATAATTATAGAGACGAACAAGCGTTTAAACTAGAAGTTATTAAACACTTAGCCATTGATCCATCGCTAGAAGGCATTAATTTTGCTAAGGCAAGTAGCCAAGAGCTTACAGAACATTTATATCAGCAAGTTGCAGCTGCTTACGAACACAAATGGAAGAGCGTTCAAGAGCAAATGTTGCCTTCTTTAAAACAAATTTACAACGACAATCATCAAGCGCCTGGTAATATTGTAGTGCCTTTCACTGATGGTATTCGTGGGTTGCAAATCTATTTACCACTGCAAGAAGCAATTGAACAAGAAGGAAAAACAGTTTCAAAATCCTTAGAAAAGGCAATAACTTTAGCACTCATAGATGATGCGTGGAAAGATCATTTGAGAGGCATGGATGATCTGCGTCAATCGGTAAGAAATGCTACCTACGAGCAAAAAGATCCTTTATTGATTTATAAATTTGAAGCCTTTAAATTATTCCAACAAATGATGTTGGATACCAACAAAACGATAATTTCTTTCTTAATGCGCGCTGGTATACCGGTTGAAAACGGACCAGAAACAGTGAAGAGCATTCCTAATAAGCATACCGATATGAGTAGCATGCGCACCAAGCATGAGCAATTTGGAGATGATCAGCCAGAGCACGACGCAAGTTATGCCAACGCAGAAGCACCGAAACGCATGCCAATAGAAGCAGCTCCAAAAATTGGCAGAAACGATGTTTGCCCTTGTGGAAGCGGTAAAAAATTCAAATCGTGTCATGGACGTGGAGTCTAATACAGTATTTTATAAATTGTTTAAGGCATTTCAGTTGAAATGCCTTATTTTATTAACCAAAAGAAGCTAACTTATTAACAAAATAAATTTAGCGTACTAATAGTCTTTTTAATCATTTCCTTTTTACTATTTTTGCTTACCCAAAAGGATAAATATTTTATATTTCATGAAAAACAATAACCACTCACTCGCTCTTGCCGTATTATTAATTTTAGCTGCTGCAGCACTTCGCGTTATAAATGCCGAAATGCATTTATATGCTTTAGCACCTATTGCTGCTTTAGGCATCTTTGCTGGCGCAACGATTCGTAATCGTTCTAATGCATTCATCATTACGCTTGCAGCACAATTTTTATCAGATTGCTATTTTCAATTTTTCACCAATACTCCAGGCTTTTACGGTATCAGTCAGTTTTTCACGTATGGCGCTATGGCTTTGGTTACCTTCATAGGTATGCAAATGCAAACTAGAAAAGCATTAAGCATTTTAGGTTATACGCTTTCTGGTTCTCTTGTATTTTTTATTCTTTCTAACTTCGGTGTTTGGGTAAACGATTGCTTTGCAAACCCAGCTACGCGTATGTATAGTTCGGATTTAAATGGTTTGACACAAACTTTTTTAATGGCTTTACCATTCTATACCCCAACGGGCACTAGCTTATTTTTCAACGCCCTTGTTAGCGATATGTTTTGTAGTGGTGTTTTGTTTGGTGCATTTGCACTATTACAAAAGAAAGCAAGCGCTAAAAGTATTTAACCAATTTTTCAAGCATAGTTTAGTATATGAATTTTCAATTAACAGAAGAGCAAATTGCTGTGCAAATGGCAGCAAGAGATTTTGCAAAAAATGAATTATTACCTGGCGTTATCGAACGCGATGATCAACAAAAATTTGCAACAGATCAAATTAAGAAATTAGGTGAGTTAGGTTTTATGGGTATGATGGTAGATCCAAAATATGGCGGATCTGGCATGGATACTATTTCTTAC
Organism: Bacteroidota bacterium; assembly: GCA_030831005.1. Lineage (GTDB taxonomy): Bacteria > Bacteroidota > Bacteroidia > Chitinophagales > Chitinophagaceae > CAIWHF01. Next base: position 1,255 of record JAURLW010000071.1, on the reverse strand, counting down.
GTATTAGCAATGGAAGAAATTTCTAAAGTTGATGCTTCCGTTTCCGTTTGTATGAGTGTAAACAATTCCTTAGTATGCTATGGCATTGAGAAATATGCAAACGAAGAACAAAAACAAAAATATTTAGTGCCTCTTGCTAGCGGACAAAAAATTGGTGCTTTCTTATTAAGTGAACCAGAAGCGGGTTCAGATGCAACTTCTCAAAGAACAACAGCAGAAGATAAAGGCGACTACTATTTATTAAATGGTACAAAAAACTGGATCACTAATGGTAATTCAGCTTCTTATTATTTAGTTATTGCACAAACTTACCCAGAAAAAGGTCATAAAGGCATAAACGTATTTATTGTAGAGAAAGAATGGGCAGGCGTAACGGTTGGTGCAAAAGAAAATAAAATGGGTATTAGAAGTAGCGATACCCACAGCATCATGTTTCAAGATGTGAAAGTGCCTAAAGAAAATAGAATTGGTGAAGATGGTTTTGGTTTCAAATTTGCTATGCAAACCCTTTCTGGTGGACGTATCGGTATAGCTGCTCAAGCTTTAGGTATAGCAAGCGGAGCTTATGAATTAGCTTTAAAATATTCTAAAGAGCGAAAAGCATTTGGTACAGAGATTTCAAACCACCAAGCCATTGCTTTTAAATTGGCAGATATGGCTACAGAAATCGAAGCGGCTCGCTTATTGTGTTTAAAATCAGCTTGGGAGAAAGACAATCACATGGATTATGCTCAATCTTCAGCTATTGCAAAATTATTTGCATCAGAAATTGCACAACGTGTTACTAATGAAGCCGTTCAGGTACATGGTGGCTATGGATATGTAAAAGAATTCCATGTAGAACGCTTAATGCGTGATGCTAAAATCACTCAAATTTACGAAGGCACTAGTGAAGTACAGAAAATAGTAATCAGTAGAAGTATTCTTAAATAATATAAAAGCCAATCTTTCGATTGGCTTTTTTTATGAGGATAAATGAAAAATCGAACACTTTCCAAAAAACTTTAAGCATATTTACTGTTCCTTTTTCGATTTACATATAGGTAAATATTATGTGAATTAGTCATAATCTTAGTCATATTAGGGAAACTGCGCTTTATTTCAAAGCCTTACTTGATAGCATTAAACAATTGATTAATAATACAATACAAAGATTTATTCAGCTACCTATTCTCCTAAATAAAGGTTAAAACACCAAAATAGCCAAATAAAGCATACCTTTGCGGTTCAATAATATAAGTTCTTACTAATGATT
>JAURLW010000070.1 GCA_030831005.1 Bacteroidota bacterium | reverse complement strand
CAAGTGCTATCACTACGAACTCAGCAACAGTTAGTGGCGATGTAATCGCTAACAATGCTACAACTTCAGTTAGCGTTGAATATGGTTTGACTACCGCTTATGGTTCAACATTAGCCACAACTCCAAGCAGTGTGAATGGATCTACATCAACTTCGGTAAGTGCCAACTTAACTAGTTTAACACCTAATACCACCTATAATTATCGCATTAAAGCAGTAAACAGTGTGGGTACAACCTATAGTGTAAATAATACATTTCAAACTAATAGCACAACATCAATCATTTTATTAGAAGATAATGGATTTATAGTTTCACCTAATCCTTCCTCTGATGGAAAATTTGTTTTGAGTAAACAACATCAAAAAGATATTAGCCATATTGAAATTTATAATGCTCTAGGTTCTAAGATTGCTTTATCTGAACTAAGCTTGCAAAATTTTGAATTTGATTTAAGTTCTTACGCTTCCGGAATTTACTATTTATCCTTTTATGTAAATGGCAGGAAGACAATAGCTAAACTCATCAAAAATTAAAAAAAAATCCCTACACGATGTAGGGATTTTTTTTATGGCTTTAAGGCTTTGCGTATAAGGGCATATTTTCGTTTGGCTGCCAAAGCAGAATAATAACTCACCTTCCATCCTGCACTTCCATCTAAGCAGCCCAACTTAATAATATATTGGGTAATGAAAATCCAAATAGGGACAAATTTATATTTTAAATAACTACACGTTTTCCCGTTCTTGATATCGCTTTCTGCTCCTATAAGAGAGTATTTTACAATTTTCCTTAAGTGGGTAATAATATAGGGGAAACTATAATGCAAGATATCGCCTTTTAATTTTTGTACCTGTTTGCCATTTTCAAAAACAACCTCTTCGTGGACTATAGCATCTGAAAAGCGCGCATGTTGTCTATTGAATAAACGCAATAAAGTATCAGGGTACCAACCTCCATAACGAATCCAATGGCCTGCATAATTGGTTAATCGATTCATAGAATACAGACTATGGGTGGGTGTATTTTGTTTCCAAGTTTGAAAGGATGCTTGTAGGGTATCCGAAAGGCACTCGTCTGCATCTATAGATAATATCCATTCATGGCTAGCTAAAGCAATAGCTCTGTTTTTTTGTGGACCAAAACCTATGAACTGTTCTTGCACAATACGACAATTATATTTTTCAGCAATGGATAGGGTAGCATCTTTAGAATAAGAATCTAAAATAATAATTTCATCTGCAACAGATTGAATAGAGCGTATGCAATTCTCTAAATTGCGTTCTTCATTCAAAGTAATAATGACTGCAGATATTTGTTGCATGCTATTTTAAGTTGTTATATTTATTAGCATTGGTTACATCCATCTGCATTAATAAATTGATATAAGTACCTCTTTTATCTTGAGGAATTAAAGCTAATAATTTTGTCAGCTCATCACTTTTAGCATTAAAGAAAAACTGTAATAAGAATGCACCGGGGTTTTCTCTTTGAATAAGTCCAAGGGTAGGAATGCCACTCAGTATTTTTGTTTTTGCTTCTTCTGGTTTTGTAGAAAACTGATCAAAGCCTTCACGATGGTAGGTATACAAGTAAGTTCGTAAACCAGCAAAACGTGGATTTAATAGCTGATCTATAATCCAATATCTATTTTTTGTACCTTCTATAGCTTTCCAGCCACTAATACTTTTTCCTTCTTCAGGAGCATTATTTACAATATTAAGTGCTTTGTTATAATATACTGTTCCACCATTAAGTTTATAACTATCATAATCAAGACCTAAGGAAATATAAACATAATAGGCAATTAGTGCACTAAGATTGCTTGTCATGGCATCATTACCACTGATTCTATTTTCATCGAATAGAATTTGTGTGAATTGATTTAATTTAAATACTACATCTTTATCTACATGATTGACTAAAGGACTAGTATAAGAGGTATTGTAAACTGGTCTTGAAGTTTGTATACTAAATGTGGCACTATAAATATCGTCTTCAGTTTTAGTAAGTAAATTAATGAGGATATTCATATCAATGCGCTCTTCTGCCTGAAACTCATCATTTGTCCATTTACGTTGATTGATGAAATCGCGAATATTACTTTCTATATTAGTGAAAATTTGCTTGTCTACATTTTGAATGCGATCAGACATGATTTTAATCTTGCAATTTATTTCTTGCGATGAAGCTTGATAAAAACTGCTAATTGCTAGTAGCAAAAATATTAGTTTGCGCATGTGTGTGCTTTTATGATGTGATCTACAATAACACTAGCTACATCTTTTTTACTCATCAAAGGGAAAGCTAGCTCGCTATCTTTTTCAATTAAGGTGATTTTATTTGTGTCTATACCAAATCCTGCACCTTCTTCTTGAAGTGAATTTAGAACGATTAAATTAGCATTTTTAGTGTGTAGCTTTTCTTTTGCATGTTTCACTTCATCGTTTGTTTCTAGAGCAAAACCAACTACATACTGATGCGCTTTTTTTTCTTTACCGAAGAAAGCTAAAATATCTTTTGTCTTTTCAAGTTGTATACTAGGGGCTTCTTCTGAACTCGTTTTTTTAATTTTCTGTTCGGCTATATGGACAGGTTTATAATCCGCTACAGCCGCACTTAGTATAATAATATCACTTGCTGAGAAATGGGTATTGCAAGCATTAAACATTTCATCTGCAGAAACAACCTTGGTGATGTTGATATGACTATGTTGAATGGTAAGCGTAGTTGGTCCCAAAACCAATTGAACTTCGGCACCTAAGTTGGCACAATGTTGAGCCAAGGCTATACCCATTTTGCCCGATGCAAAATTGCCTATAAAACGAACGGGATCAATTTTCTCATAAGTTGGACCAGCATTAATGAGCACTTTTTTTCCTGTCAGTGCTTTATGAAATAAAAATTCGTGGGCTATGTTGACTAATTCACTGGGTTCAGGCATTCTACCTTGACCAATAAGACCACTCGCTAATTCTCCAAAAGCAGCAGGGATTATGATGTTGCCAAAGCTGCGAATGGTATCCATATTTTTTTGAGTACTAGGATGCGCATACATATCTTCATCCATAGCAGGCGCAATGGCTACTTTGCAGCGTGCTGACAAATAAACAGCTTGAACTATATTGTCACAAATGCCATTGGCTAATTTTGAAAGGGTATTAGCACTGCAAGGTGCTATCAGGAATAAATCGGCCCAAAGGCCCAATTCCACGTGGTTGTTCCATACTTCATCAGAACTGATTTGATAAAGCACCTCATTTTTAGAAACTGTTGCTAACACAAGCGGACTAACAAATTTTGTAGCGTCAGGTGTCATGATCACTTTTACTTCAGCACCTGCTTTAATAAACTGTCTTACTAATTCGGGTGCTTTATAGGCCGCAATGCTTCCGGTAATCGCTACAACAATATGTTTTCCTTCAAAATTCATGTTTGTTATTTGTGGTACTGCAAGTTACATTATTTATGGCTTTTGCTCAGGGAAAAACCTATTTTATAGTTCGTAAAAATAGATAACCTAGGACAGCAATACCTAAAACAATTAAGATAGGCAAGGCATCTTTCCAGGTAAAACGAACTAATTTTCTTTTTTCATTTCGATGGATTCGCTTTTGCAGTGTGCTGCTTAATTGATGTTTGATTTTCTTGATATCACTAGGAGGCAGCATCGCTAATCCTTCAAGTGCTTGTTCAATACTCTCGTCATCTAAAAGGGCTGCTTCTATCCTTCTTTTTTCAGCATCGTTTAACGTACCTTCAAGGTAGGCTATAAGTTGCAAATCGGTAATTGCAGCAGTACTTATTGGTTCTATATTATTCGTCATGCTGTTTTAGTTTTGCAGTTATTTTTATTTTCAAATTTCGTTTCCCGTTTTGCAAATTGCTTTTTACTTCTTTGTAGGAAAAGCCTGTTATCTGCATAATCTCTTGATAGTTTTTTTCTTGCAAGTAAAACAATCGAATACATTGTTCTTGACTGGCAGGTAAGCTAGGTAAGACGCTTTCTAAGTGGGGCAGGTAATTGCTAAGTGAAAAAGGATTTGTTTCATCTTCTTGGTCTAGCCATTCTTTAGCATCTAAAGAATCGACTATTTTTTTATCACGCAATTGTTGTAAGCAATAATTGCGCATAATAATAAATAGCCATCCTTTTACATTAGCAATATATTCTTTAGGCCATTTGTTTAATGCTTGTTCAATTACTTGTTGCGTTGCTTCTTCTGCTTGACTCTTATTTTTAAAATAATTCATGGCAACTCCAAACAGGAGTAACTGATAGCGATCTAATAAAATACCTACAAAGACTAAGTTGCGTGAGCTTAGAAATAAGTGTTGAAGTTTTTCGTCAGATTCGTTGCTATATGTTTTCCAATTCAAAACCTATGTTTTTATATAAGAAACGAATCTTGGCTAATTCCATAGCCATCAAAAAAAATAGTTTAGAAAGATGCGTTTTTAGGAGTACGTGGAAATGGTATCACATCTCTGATGTTGCCCATGCCGGTTACAAATAAAACCATACGCTCAAAGCCTAATCCAAAGCCAGCATGTGGTGCCGTACCAAATTTTCTGGTGTCGAGGTACCAATACAATTCTTCTTCAGAAATATGCATTTCTTGCATGCGCTGTTTAAGTTTGTCGTAGCGTTCTTCTCTTTGAGATCCACCTACGATTTCACCAATACCAGGAGCTAAAATGTCCATAGCAGCCACGGTTTTGCCGTCTTCGTTTTGGCGCATATAAAATGCCTTGATGTCTTTCGGGTAATCTGTAACGATAACCGGTTTTTTAAAATGCTTTTCAACTAAATAACGTTCGTGCTCGCTTTGCATATCTATGCCCCAGCTAACATCGTATTTGAATTTTTTCTTTTTATAGGCAGGCGATTGAATTAAAATTTCAATAGCTTCAGTGTAGGTAATACGTTCAAATTTATTGTCTACAACCAAACGTAATTTCTCAATCAATCCAAATTCACTGCGTTCTTGTGTAGGTTTTTGTTTTTCTTCTTCTTCTAACCGTTGAGCTAAGAAATTGATATCATCCATGTTGTGTTCCAATACGTAATTGATTAAGTATTGAATACAATCTTCTGCCAAGTCCATATTGTCTGTCAAGGTATTGAAAGCAACCTCTGGTTCTATCATCCAGAATTCGGCAAGGTGCCGAGTAGTGTTGGAGTTTTCTGCTCTGAAAGTTGGTCCAAATGTATAAACTTCTCCCAAAGCCATTGCGCCTAATTCCGCTTCTAATTGTCCGCTTACAGTAAGATTGGTGCTTCTGCCAAAGAAATCTTCTTCGAAGTTTATTTCTCCAGCATCGGTTTTAGGTGTTTGTTCAAATGGCAGGGTAGTTACACGAAACATTTCACCTGCACCTTCCGCGTCAGATGCGGTGATGATGGGTGTGTTTAAATATACAAATCCTTTTTCGTTAAAGAATTTATGAATAGCGAACGCTAAACTATGACGCACACGAAATATCGCTCCAAATACATTCGTTCTGAAACGAAGATGTGCATGCTCTCTTAAATATTCTAAACTTGGTTTATTTTTAAGTTGCAGCGGATAGGCTTCGCTGTCGCAAGTGCCTAAAATTTCTATCTTTTGAGCGTTTACTTCTACTAATTGGCCTTTGCCTTGAGAAGCGACGAGTATGCCTTCTACACTGATAGCAGCCCCATTCGTAATTTGTTTAAGCGTGGCTTCATCTAGTAAATCGAGACCCACAACTACTTGTAAGGTAGCCAAACAAGAGCCATCATTTAGGGCAATAAATTGATTATTTCTAAAAGAACGAACCCATCCTTTTACACATACAGAATAGTTAACTTCTTTACTGTTTAATAGTGAATTAATCTTGCTGCGTTTCATGTTTTAATGTTGCTTTTGGAGCGCTTGGTTTATCAAAGAATAAGTATTTTACTGCCATAATGATCATGAAAATGGCAAATATTTTTTTAACGTAAAAGGTATCAAGTTTATTGGCGAGTTTCCCGCCTAAAAATCCGCCTATCAAAAAACATACTGCTAAAACGAGAGCTGTTTTCACATCTACATTGCCAGCTTTATAATAGGTAATAGCACCTGCCAATGCTACCGGCATAGCTAATAAAAATAAAGAAGTGCCTTGAGCCATTTTTTGGTCGAACCCAAAAACAAAAACCAAAACTGGAACGATAATGATACCGCCTCCGATACCCACTAAACTACTGCTAAAGCCGGCAATAATTCCCAGCAAAACTAGTCCTAAAAGCGTTTGTAATGTCATATGGCAAAATATAGATGCGTAAATATACGAGATTCTTGCAAAATAATGAAGTTCCAGGCAAGCGATCCAGACTGAACAAGTCTAATTTATTCGTGTATATAAGGTATTGAAATTCATTAATTAGTGATTGAGTACTAAAATTTTAATTTCTTTTGTTTAATCAATAATAATCATTTAATTGAGTTGCTCAATAGAGTTAACATTATGAAATAGTTAAGTTGTAAAACTTTTTCCCATACAAACTTGTTTTTTTAATTGTGACTTATATCTTTGCAACCTAACTTCGTTTAATTAAAACTATTTATTTAAAAACAAAAACAACAATTATGGCAGACGTAAAAACAGCCGCAGCTAAAAACGCTGGATCACATGCAGGTAAGCCTAAAAATGGCAACAATTTTATGATGAACTTAGGTATCGTAGTAGCATGTATTGCGGTTTCATGGGGTTTCTTTTTAGGTGTAATGAAAAATGCTGGACATGATTCAGTATTAGGTAAAATGTATTTAGGTGGTCCCGTTGTACCAATGTTGATGGGAACCTTTTTGACTCTCATTGTTTTTATTATTGAGCGTGCCTTAACTATTGTTAAAGCTAAAGGTAAAGTTGATGGTGCTGAATTTGTAAGAAAAGTTCAATATCATTTAGCAAATAAAAATGTTGACGCTGCTATTGCTGAGTGCGACAAACAAAGTGGTTCTGTAGGTAATGTAATGCGTGCAGGATTAACTAAGTATAAAGAAATGATTAGCAATACAGAATTAGATACAGATCAAAAAGTAGCTAATATCCAAAAAGAAATTGAAGAAGCTACGGCTTTAGAATTACCAATGATGGAGAAAAATTTAGTATTCTTATCTACCATTGCTTCTGTAGCAACTTTATTAGGTTTGTTAGGTACGGTATTAGGTATGATTCGTTCATTTGACGCAATGGGTCAAGCTGGTGCTCCAGATTCTTCTGCTTTAGCAGCGGGTATCTCTGAGGCACTTTACAATACGGCTTTAGGTATCGGTACATCTTTCTTCGCAATTATTGGTTATAACTTCTTTACTACAATGATCGATGGTGTTACATATTCTATCGACGAAAGTGGATTTACATTAACACAAAGCTTTGTTGCTAATTATAAATAAGCAATAAATTTTTCCCTTCATTGTGGAATTGAATTCATTTTGTGTCTTAATTAAAATAGAACGTATAAACCATGCCAAAAGTAAAAATACCACGCAAAAGTACCGTAGTCGATATGACGGCTATGTGTGATGTTGCCTTTTTGCTACTTACCTTTTTCATGTTGGCTACTAAGTTTAAGCCAGATGAACCCGTGGTTGTAAAAACGCCTTCATCTATTTCTGATATTCCTCAACCAGATGCTAATGTAATGTTGATTACAGTTGATGAGAATGGACGCTTGTTCTTCTCTATCGATAACCAAGGCAAAAGAGAGGAGATGATTAATAGTATTAATGCTTCTAGAGGTTTAGACTTAACGCCAGAAGAGATTGCTAAATTTAAATATGGTTCTTCAATAGGAGTGCCGTTCAATGAATTGAAATCTTATTTAGCGGCTACTCCGGGCCAACAAAAACAAATGGATAAAACAGTATCTGGTATTCCATTAGATTCTTCTTCTGCTAATACAGCCAACGAATTTGCTGTGTGGGTAAATGAAGCACGCTATGTAAATCCTAGTCTACGTATATTTATAAAAGCGGATAGTAAAACAGCTTATCCTGTCATTAAAAATATTCTATCCACATTTGCTGGCTTAAGCATTTACCGATTTAATTTGTTGACTGACTTAGAAGCGATACCTCAAGGTACTGCTGCTTATGAAGCGTCAACAGCTAAAAAATAATTTATAAACGAATTAAAATAATATACCATGGCTGAAATGGACGTCTCCGACAAAGGGGGGCATAAGAAAGGCCCCGGGGTCAAGAAAGCTAAGAAAGGATCTACGCGAGTAGATATGACACCGATGGTGGATTTAGGATTTTTATTAATTACCTTCTTTATGTTTACGACTACGATGTCTAAACCTAAAAGTATGGAAATTAATATGCCTTTTAAGGATCCTAACCAACAGGTGAAAAATCAACAATTAAAAGAGTCTTGTGCATTGACCGTTTTATTAGGAAGCCACCATCGTGTATACTATTACACGGGTATTCCTACAGAAACTGCGCCGCCAACCATTAAAACTACGTATTTCAAACCGAACGGTGGTATCAGAGATATTATCATTGCGAAAATGAAAGAAGTAGCTCAACGTAAAGCGAGTGGCGAATTAGGTGCAAAAGATAATGTGGCTGTTTTAATTAAAGCAACCCCTAATAGCACGTATAAAGACATGGTAGATATGTTAGATGAGATGAACATCAACGAAGTGCCTGTTTTCGCTATAGTTGATATCTCTCCTGTTGAATTGGAATTTTTAGCAGTTCCAGAAGCAGATGCCACAAAACCATAGCACCATTTGCTCAATCAATTAATTAATTTAAAATGGACATTAATAAAATATTAAATAGCGACTATATCGATATCATCTTTGATGGTAGAAATAAGCTTTATGGTAGCTACGAACTTAGGAAGCAATATCCTGTTCGAGCTAAAAGAGCGGCTGGTATTGTTTTGGCTATTATGTTTCTATTGCTCGTTATTCCTTTGGTTATTCGATTAATTTCAGGAGTAGTTGATAATTTAGAAGCACCTAAAACAAGTAAGCGCGAATTGGTTATGAAGGAGCCACCACCATTGGATCCTAAAAAACCAGAACCACCGCCACCACCAAAAATGCCACCAGCGCCTCCGCGCCCTACGGTGAAATTTACACCTCCTGAAGTCGTTAAAGACGAAGAGGTTGTGGATCCGCCACCAACCAAAGAAGAATTAAAAACAGCTGCTGCTGGTCCTGAAACAAAAAATGAAGGTCCTGGTGATATTAATGCTATTACACCTCCGGGAGAAGGAAGTGAAGGTCCTTCTAATGGTGTCGTTAGTGATGCACCTCCAGCTCCTGTAACGTGGGTAGAGCAAATGCCAGAATTCCCAGGTGGAGAGCGAGCAATGACTGACTTTATTCAAAAACACTTCAGAGTATCTGATGCCGCAAGAGAATCTGGACAAGATATGGCGCGCGTTACAGTACGTTTCATCGTGGATAGTGAAGGCAACATTTCTGAGGTGAAATTAGTTAGAGGTGTAGGTTATGGTTTAGATGAGGAAGCATTGCGTATTGTACGAAGTTTTCCTAAATGGAAAGCGGGTAAGCAAAACGGTAAAGCAGTACCTGTAATCTTTACGTTGCCAATTACGGTAAGTATTGAATAACAACAAATTAGTTTTAGTTTTTAATAAAAAGCGGTCCCTTGGGGCCGCTTTTTTAACTTTTATTAAGGTTTTCGATGACTAATTGCTCCATTTAGAATGTTATTTTTGTGCTCAATCAATTTTAAACCTTTTTATGAAAACGATTAGTACGGTTTTAAGTTTCTTAGCTTTTATTGGTGTTAGTATTTTATTTGCAATGCAATTTTCTAATAAAAAAGATACATCAAAAACAAAAACATCATTTACTACTCCTGTTAAAGGTGGAGGACGTATAGCCTATATTGATATCGATACTTTGCAAAATAAATACGAATTGTATAAAGTAAAAAAGGAAGAGTTTACTAAACGCCAAGCAGCAGCGGAAGCAGAATTAGAAAGCTCTGCAAAGAAAATGCAAAGTGATTACGAGTCTTTGCAAAAAAGAGCTCAAGCAGGAAGCTTATCGCAATCGGAAGGTGAAGCCGCACAAAAACGTTTATATCAAATGCAACAATCTTTAGAGTTAAGACGTCAAACTCTTTCTCAACAATTGATTAAAGATCAAGAAGCATTTAATAAAGATTTTCAATCAAGCTTAGACAAGTTGTTAGAAGAATATAATAAAGACAGGGGTTTCGATTATATTTTGTCTTATGCTAAAGGAGGTTCTATTCTTTGGGCCAATAAACAGTTAGATATTACTAACGATGTGGTAGAAGCTTTAAACGAAATGTATAAAAACGAACAGAAAAAAAAGTAAATTAGCATTCTAAATCTATTTATTTGGAAACTAATTCGTTTAAACGTTCGTTAAGTCTGCTCGACGGAATACTACTAGTAGTAGGTTCTATGATTGGTTCGGGTATATTTATAGTAAGTACAGATATTGTTCAGCATTTAGGAAGTGCAGCCTGGCTATTAGTAGTTTGGCTGCTTTCTGGTTTTATAACCCTAGCTGCAGCTTTAAGTTATGGAGAGTTGAGTGGCATGTATCCCAAAGCTGGTGGGCAATACGTATATCTAAGAGAAGCCTACGGTTCTCTTTTTGGTTTTTTATACGGATGGTCGTTTTTTGCAGTTATTCAAACAGGAACGATTGCTGCTGTGGGTGTAGCCTTTGCTAAATTTGCTGCCTATTTATGGCCTTCTTTAGGAGAGCAGCATATCTTATTACAAATAGGTGTATTCAGTATTAAAGCATCTCAATTAGTAGCCATAGGTTTAATTCTATTATTAACGTTCATTAATGCTCAAGGTGTTAATGGCAGTAAATGGATTCAATCTATTTTTACGTTTGCCAAAATAGCCGCTATCGTATTATTGGTAGTTTGTGGTTTGTGGGCCGGTCATTCGGTATGGCACATGAATTGGCAAAATATGTGGACGGCTTTTTCAATTGCCGACACCACTTCGCAAATAAGTCATGAACTGCTGCAAGGCAAAGCTTTGATATTTGCTCTTGGAGCAGCAATGGTCGGTGCTTTGTTTTCTAGCGATGCATGGAATAATGTAACTTTTATTGCTGCTGAGATTAAAAAGCCAGAGCGTAATATTGGATTAAGCTTATTAATAGGCACCGTTTT
>JAURLW010000069.1 GCA_030831005.1 Bacteroidota bacterium | reverse complement strand
GCTGATGCTACTTCTGTAGAAGATCTTGAAAACTTATTTACCAAAGCCATGGAACATTTTGGCGGTAAGGTTGATTTTGTATTACACTCCATTGGTATGTCTCCAAATGTTCGCAAAGGATTTGCCTATACCGATACTAATTATGACAATTTTTTAAAGACCCTTGATATATCTGCTTTATCATTTCACAAAGTGATGCAAACGGCATTTAAATTAGATGCTATCAATGAGTGGGGTTCTGTAGTAGCGCTTTCATATATCGCTGCACAAAGAACTTTCCCTGGTTATAATGATATGGCAGAAGCTAAAGCCTTATTAGAGAGCATTGCTCGAAGCTTTGGTTATCACTATGGCGTACATAAAAAAGTTCGTGTCAATACTATTTCACAATCTCCTACCGTAACTACAGCAGGAAGTGGTGTGAGTGGTTTTAATGCCTTTTTAGATTATGCAGAAAAAATGTCTCCATTAGGTAATGCTAGTGCAGAAGCATGTGCTAATTACTGTCTTACCCTTTTTAGTGATTATACCCGCATGGTAACGATGCAGAATTTATTCCACGATGGAGGCTTCTCTTTCACAGGTGTAAGTGATGCTATCATCGCTGATATCCAAAAAGCAAATAGCTAAGCAATTTTATTGCCCACTTAATCGTTTTGTAAACATGCTTTCAAAATTTCGAATACTACTTTTAGGTATAGCATGTGGCCTTTCCACTTATGGTAAAGCACAAGTAGTAGGTGGGCAATTTTCTTTTGAATTCTTAAGATTATCTAGTGCTGCTCATACTACTGCTTTAGGTGGTATAGCTATTGCAGATCCAAGTGAAGATATGGGATTGGTAGATCAGAACCCTTCCCTAATGCGTCCCTCTTTGCATAATCAACTAGCTATCAATCGTAATAACTATTATAACAATATTGCTGTCAATCATTTTCAGTATGGCTATCATAGTGCTGCGCTGCAAACTTCATTTGCTTTAGGTATTCATACCTTCAATTATGGAAATACCAATCTTACCGATGATATTGGTAATATATACGCCACATTTCAACCCAACGCATCGGTTGTTAGCATTTCGGCTTCAAGGTCATACGAGACCAAATGGCGTTATGGAGCACAACTCAAATATGCCCATTTGCAACTGATTAATTCGCGTGCCAATGCTGTATTGATGGACGTAGGCGTGACCTATACTGACACGGCCAAATTATTGAATATTGCATTTGTTGCAAAAAATATGGGTTTTTATCTTCAGTCTTTTGAAACTAAAAGTGCTTTACCTTTTGATTTACAAATTGCAATAAGTCAGCGCTTAGCGCATTTACCAGTGCGCCTAATGGCAACTATTCATCATTTATACGAATGGGATATTCGATATAATAATCCGGCAGATATTGTAACGAGTAGCTTTTTAGGAAGTACGAATGTAAATGCTAATAAATCCTATTTTGCTGATAAGTTGTTTCGTCATTTTATTTTTGGTGCCAATATTTACTTACATAAAAAGTTTACCGCTAGTATAGCCTATAATCATTTACGCAGAGGTGAACTAGGACTTAAGGATGCGGCTGGAATGGCTGGTTTCTCTTTTGGCTTTATGCTCGATCTAGAGAAAATGCAATTTAATTATGCTAGAAATTATACAAGCACCGGCAACCCTTACACAGAAATTGGCATAAATATTAATTTGCAAAAGTTTGCAAAAATAAGCAGCTTGTCCAAAATACATTGGAATACTGCTTATGCTAATGAATACTGGAACCGATAATTATTCTTTTATTAATTGAATGCTTTGTTGGTTGGCAGTTGCATCTTTCACAATCAAAATATACATACCTGGTGTTAAATTCTTAGCAGGTATTTGAATTTCACCGCTAGTTGCTATTTCATTCCACAACAATTTTCCATTGATGTCTATCAATTGCAATGAAGTGCCAACGGCTACTTGGTTAATATGCCATACATCTTTAGTTGGATTAGGAGCAACTTTAAGTGTTTGATATACGGTTGTTGGAATACTTAATGCGGTATTCTTAATAATTGGTCCAGTTTTATTAATTATCCAATTAGAAGGATCAATTTCTACCGAAGAGATAGCTTTTGCAAATGTGTTCGTTGGCCAATTATAAGTGGCTGTTGCAGTATTAAAAGGCAAATACAACATTGTATCACCTTGAGGCGACCTTAACAAAACAGGAAGCGGCAAATTAAAAGCTGATACAGAAGAAGGCATTGAGGTTGTTTGATTTAATTTAATTACAAAATCATAATTACTACCATTGATTTGTTGATTCCACTCTGCACTATAGGTTGGATATCCCTCACCATATACCCATTGATTGAAAAAAGTATCTAAGTTCTTTTGATAGATAGTACTTAAGGCTGTTTTCAAATCAGAAGTAGTGGCATTGCTAAACGCATGAGCACTTAAATAATTTTTAATGCCCGCAAAAAATAAAGAGTCTTTAGGCGCTAAATAACGAAGCATATGCAAAACGGCAGCACCTTTATCATAGGTCAAGCGGCTATCATAAATTCGATTTTCATCAGTAGTATCGTTACAGAAAACGGAACCGCCTGCTTGTTGCATCACTCGATTATGCACCGCCGATCTATAGTTAAAAGCTTTAGCAGGTGTATAAAATTTGTTTACGTACAATTGTTCTACATAAGAAGCAAAGCCTTCGTTTAACCAAATATCTCCCCAATTAGCACAGGTTACATAATCTCCAAACCACTGATGACCTAATTCATGTACGACTAAAGTACCATTAAAGAATCCAAGAGTTGTCATCGTTTGATGCTCCATACCTCCACTCAAGGGCACCATACAGTGACCATACTTTTCTTGATAAAATGGATAGCGTCCAAATAAATTAGAGAGCTGATTGATCATTAGCTCCGTACTATCAATTACTGACTTAAAAGTAGGTAATGTTGCAGGGTTATTATATACATAATTTTGTATCAGCATACTATCAGTACTATTATCAAAATGCATATAGTAAGAATAGTCTACATAATTTGCCACACTAACAGAAATAAGATAATAATCGATAGGATACTTTGTAGACCATTCAAATCGCTTTAAATTATTAGGTAAACTTGTCACCTTGTTTAACAAACCATTACTTCCAGCCTTTAAACTGTCAGGCACAATAATCCAAACACTTGAGGAGTCAATTTTATCTTTCAGCGATTGCTTGCAAGGGAACCATTCAAATCCATGATAAGAAGCACTTAGTGTATAGGTAACTTTATTACCCCAAGTGGGTGATGCTATAGTATTGATACCTGCCGAAAAGAAACCTGTACCACTTGTTGGTGAGCCATGGTAAACAATTTTTGTTGTAAAAAATGTCCCAGCTGTCATTGCGCTTGAGAGTGGCACTGTTACCACATTAGCATTGCGGGTGTAGGTGCATAATTGATTATTAACAAAAATAGAATCAATTTGTATAGTGCTCAACAATTCAAATACATATTCATTCATAAGTGGATTGCTTACCACTGCATAATATACCACTGAACCAGCAATATTTGTATTGTTATTATTCAGTGCAATAGTCAACTTAGTATATTTTAAATCATAATGATCTTCACGTGCATCAGCAATGGTTGTTTTCAATAGTTTTTTATGCGTTTTGGCATTAGCATGCTGACATGCAGAAACAGATGAATTAAAACCTAACTGAAAAACTATAATAGGTAGTATAAGACGGAAGAAACAAGTTACTTTTTTCATAAATAGAGCGTCAAAATTTGCAAGCGTAAAACTACGATAATATTGATTATCAAATTTATAAAAATTACATTCCTTTTAGTTATTTTTGAGACTATGAAAAAAGTATTCAGTCTCTTATTTTGTACCTATCTATTATTGGTTCACAATGCCTGTGTTCAATCTCAAACTGTAGATGTTGATGCATTTCAAAAAGGATTACAGAACAAAAATGCGCAGTTTATAGATGTGCGTAGTTCAGAAGAATTTGTAAGTGGTCATATCAAAGGAGCTATGCTAGCACCCATACAAGATGGAGAAGAATTTAACAGACGAATTGCAGCTTTAGATAAAAATAAACCAGTTTATGTGTACTGTTTAAGTGGTGGAAGAAGTAAACGTGCCGCAGCTATTTTACGTAAAGAAGGATTTACTGAAGTTAATGAATTAGAAGGTGGTATAACTGCATGGCGTGCTGAAGGCAAAGAAGTAGAAGGCAATAATAACACTGTTCAAATTACCCCTGCCGCGTATCAAGAAATGTTGAAAGCGGCTACTTATGTATTTGTAGATATAGGCGCGCCATGGTGCCCACCTTGCAGAAAAATGGAACCTGTATATAAAAAAATGCAACAACAATTTTCTAATAAAATACATTTTATTAAAGTTGATGGTGGCGTTCAAACCTTAATCATTCAAGACCAACAAGTGTTACACATGCCTACCTTTATTCTATATAAAGAAGGTAAAGAAGTTTGGCGAGCAGAAGGGATTTTGGAAGAAAAAGAAATGGAGGCTGCAATTAAAAAACAAATCAACTAATGCCTGCTCATTTTACAGATCATATTAGTGTGCAGCAAAAAAACCTTTTTGTAAGTGTTGTGCCTCATTCTCGAGCTGATGGGTTTTATTACGAAATTAATATCCAAGGCTTACCTCGATTTGTTATGCAATACGCTGCTATAGGACGATATGATATAGTACCTGGCGATCATGCACCGATTGATTATGAAATTATTTTAGCCGTAAGTGATATCATTGAAAAACATGTAAAATAAAAAACCGAGTAGCTTACACTACTCGGTTTTTTATTTTTGCACTAGCATTAATTACATATAAGCTGCTGTAGGCTCACAAGTACATACTAAATTTCTGTCACCATGCGTATTGTTGATTCTAGAAACAAATGGCCAGAATTTATTTTCACTCACATAAGCCAATGGGAATGCTGCTTGCTCTCTGGTATAAGGTCTATCCCAAGTAGAGCTACAAACTAAAGCTTGTGTATGTGGTGCGTGCTTCAATACGTTATTAGCTTTGTCGGCACTTCCGTTTTCGATTGCTTTAATTTCTTCACGAATAGCTAATAGAGCATCACAGAAACGATCTAACTCTGCTTTATCTTCACTTTCTGTAGGTTCTATCATAATCGTTCCAGCTACAGGGAAACTCATAGTTGGCGCATGGAAACCATAGTCAATTAAACGTTTAGCAATATCCTCTGCTTCTATACCTACACTAGCTTTAAACGGACGTAGATCTACGATAAATTCATGAGCACAAGTACCGCTTACACCTGTATATAAAATATCATATGCCTTATCTAAACGAGCACGCATATAATTTGCATTTAAGATGGCATACTTAGTCGCATCAGTTACCCCTTCTGCACCTAACATACAGATATACGCATAAGAAATTAGTAAAATAGATGCAGACCCATAAGGCGCTGCAGACACAGCAGTTACCGTACTGTTGGTATGTATATGCCCTGGAAGATGATCCGCTAAATGCGCTTTAACACAAATAGGTCCCATGCCTGGTCCACCACCACCGTGCGGAATAGCAAATGTTTTATGAAGATTAAGGTGGCATACATCCGCACCAATTAATCCAGGTGCAGTAAGGCCTACTTGCGCATTCATATTAGCACCATCCATGTATACTTGTCCGCCGTATTGATGAATTAGATCTGTAATTTCAATAACCGTTTCTTCATATACTCCATATGTAGAAGGATAGGTAATCATAATACCAGCAAGATTAGCTGCATGCGCTTGTGCTTTCTCTTTTAAATCTGCTATGTCAATGTATCCATTATCAAGTGCTTTTACAACTACTACTTTATAGCCAGCCATAACTGCTGAAGCTGGATTAGTACCGTGAGCAGAAATCGGAATCAACATAACATCTCTATGTTGCTCACCTAAACTACGATGATAATTACGTATTGTTAATAAACCAGCATATTCTCCCTGTGCTCCACTATTGGGCTGTAAACTACAAGCATCGAATTTCGTGATCTCGCATAAATACGTACTTAATTTAGCGGCCATTTCTTGGTAACCCAAAGTTTGGTGTGCTGGAGCAAATGGATGTAAAGCACCCCAATTTGGATTGCTTAATGGCATCATTTCACTTGCCGCATTTAATTTCATAGTACAAGAACCCAATGAAATCATACTTGTATTTAAAGACAAGTCTCTGTTTTCTAATTTCTTTATATAGCGCATCATTTGCGTTTCGCTATGATGGCTATTAAATACGGGATGGGTTAAGTAAGCACTATTTCTTTGCAATGCAGCTGGAATCATAGATGCTTCTTGAATACTTGCAGTAGTCAATACACCTTCAAATGCTTTTGCAAATAAACATAAAATTGCATTTACATCTTCCATACTGGTAGTCTCATCTAAAGAGATACCTATTTGTGTATCATTGAAATATCTAAAATTAATATTGGCTGCATTAGCTAAAGCAGCAATTGTTTTAGTTGTTGGCACATGAACTAATAAGGTATCAAATGCGTTTGCATTTTCAACTGTAATGACGCTAGGTGCAACTGTTTTTAATGAAGTAGCTAATGCAGTAGTTAATTGTTGGATACGCGTTGCAATAGCTTTTAATCCTTGCGGACCATGATATACGGCATACATTGCAGCCATATTAGCTAATAAGGCTTGAGCTGTACAAATATTAGATGTTGCTTTTTCTCTTTTAATATGTTGTTCGCGTGTTTGTAAAGCCATTCGCAAAGCTCTATTGCCATTAGCATCGATGCTTATACCAATAATACGACCAGGTATTTGACGTTTAAATTCATCAGACACGGCAAAGAATGCAGCGTGTGGACCACCGAAACCCATTGGCACACCAAATCGCTGAGCCGAACCTAAAGCCACATCAGCACCCAATTCACCAGGACTTTTCAATAGGGTTAAAGCTAATAAATCTGTTGCCATAGCAACATAAGCGCCTACTTGATGAACTTGTTGAATAAAATCTTCATAGGATTCAACAGAACCCTTATCATTTGGATATTGTACTAATGCACCAAAATAAGTAGCATCAAGACTAGCCGTTTTATAATCTCCTATTTCTAATTCTATGCCTATTGGTAAAGCTCTAGTTTTTAATACGTCTATTGTTTGTGGGAAACAATGTTGATCAACAAAAAATTTAGGGCGCTCTATACTATCTTGATTTTTATTCAACATGTTAAAGAACATCGTCATTGCTTCTGATGCTGCAGTAGCTTCATCTAACAATGAAGCATTAGCTATCGGTAATCCTGTTAAATCAGACACCATAGTTTGATAATTCAACAAGCTCTCTAAACGTCCTTGTGCAATCTCTGCTTGATAAGGCGTGTATTGCGTATACCATCCTGGATTTTCAAATATCGTTCTAAGTATAACACTCGGTGTATACGTGCCATAATAGCCTTGACCAATAAAGTTTTTAGCTACGATATTTTTATTTCCCATTTCCTGAACATGCTGCAAATATGCAGCCTCATGCATTGGTGAAGGTAAATTTAAAGGCGATTTCATGCGTATAGCATTAGGCACAGTTTTATCTATCAAGCTATCTAATGAAGGTTCACCTATGGTTGTAAGCATAGCTACAGTAGCTTCTTGATGAGGGCCAATGTGTCGGCTTTTAAATTCGTTACGTTGTTGGGTAAATAATGACATAAAATTGAAAATATATAAGAGCGTTAATTTGTGTTTGCAAAGTTAACTTGGTAATAGATTATTTACAAAAATAAAATACTATTTAATATCATATTTGTTTGAGTTAGTGCTAGTTTGTGCACAAATGTATCCACAAAAAAACCCACTTTACAGTGGGCTATTTTTTAAGGTTTAATATAGTAATTAATTAGGGAGTCTGTATATTTATTTCTATAGAGTCCAAGCGCATTTAAATCTGCCTCATTTCTAATAATACCGATGTTTTTAGAAAACCAAATATCCAGCGTTCCTAAATCTATATTCAAGGCTCCAGCTTTCAGTGTAGAATGAACATGATATACATTGGTATATGTTTTGCCATTTTGAGTAATGGTGAGTCCCGTTTGTACAAGTGAGGAAGAAATGGTAACTACTACTTTTCCTAAAATAGTACCTGAATTGTACTCGCCATCATTAGTCCAGCTAGTTTTCCCCTCATGCCAAAATACATAATTGATATAATTGGTTTCTTTACCATCTAAATCTACAAGTGTTAAATACTTTCCTTCGTTTTTACCAAAATACTCCGGAGAAGTCGTAGTGGTAATGGTATCTCTTCGATTGTAAAAGCTATATTTCAAACCTAGTTTGGTAGTGTCTATACCAGTAGCATATCGAATAAATACGGTATCATTTCTATTGCCATACATCCACCAAGATCCAGACTTGGTAGACATAAGATCAAAAACACTTTGGTTAGTTGCATCTAAATTTTGATTATCCCCTTCTAGTTTTTTACAAGAAGAAGTAGTTAAGATAGATACCACTAAAGCTGCTAAAAAGACTTGTTTCACGATAAAATTTTTATAAATATACGGATTTAAAGGTACGCTTAAACATAAATGCCTCAGTAAACTGAGGCATTTTTAGGTAAAACAAAAATTAGAATTGTAATTAAAACGGAAACTTATAGCATCTTTATTCGTTCGTATCGGTTGGGTCTACTAATTCCCCATCCTCAGATACGATTAATTTCCCTGGAGTATCATCTGGAAGCGCCTCTGTTGCCGCAGTTGGCACTACGATTTCAACATTGGATAATTCGCTTAGTTGTGGCAATTGACTTGGGTCATTGATACCCAAATAATCCATAAAGTTCTTTGAAGTAGCATAAATCAATGGTTTTCCCACCATATCTTCATTTCTTCCAGATATAACAATAAGTTCTTTTTCTAATAATTTCTGAATGGAATAATCGGCACTTACGCCTCTGATATATTCAATTTCAGATTTGGTAATAGGCTGCTTATAAGCTACTATTGCCAATGTTTCCATAGCAGCGGTAGATAGTTTTTTAATATACTTATCACCATTCAATTGTAATACGGTTCTGTGATACTCTTTTTTAGTTAAAAATTGAAAACCACCCCCTATTTCTCTTAATTCAAATGGATAAAATTCTTGTACGTATTTTTCTTTGATAGCCTCAATGCAAATAGAAATGCGCTCCATTTCAATAGGTAGCTCTACTGCTTGACTGATCATTTCTGTAATTTCGATCTGCGTAATTGGTCGCTCGCTTGCAAATACAAGTGCTTCTACATGCGGCATTAATTGTTCTATATCCATACCCTACAATTATATTCTTGTGAAGTATAAAAATACAAAGGTATTGGCTACTTAAGCCATAAAGAAATGCACAGATGTGGGTAAATTATAACAAAAAGGGCTGCTTTAAGCAGCCCTTTTATCATTCGTTTTATATCCTGTAATACTATATAGATCCAGTAAATAAACTTGGGAAAATACCTACTACAAGCAATGATAATGCACCTATCGTTAGGTATACTTGCTCTTCTTTTGAAAAAGGCTCAACAGTAGCCGCTTCGCCTTCTTTGAAATACATAGCAATGATTACTTTAAAGTAATAATAAACGCTCACCGCAGCCATTAATAAAGCAAAAATTGCTAACCACATATAGCTTCCTTGGAATAATACCGCTTTGAGCATATAGTATTTAGCCATAAAACCACCAGTTAATGGAATGCCGGCTAAGGAAAGCATGTAAATAGTGGCAAGCGCCGCAATATAAGGTTGTTTTTTAGCTAAACCATTAAAGCCATCATAGGTATAATCTTTCATTTTTATTAGAACAGCAAAGAAGCTGATACTAGCTACCGAGTACGCAATAGTATAAACAAGCATACCTTGACGACCGATTGCATTTAATGATATAATGGCAAACAACATAAATCCAGCTTGAGCAATAGACGAATACGCCAACATACGCTTCACACTTTGCTGGAATACCGCAGTAATATTACCTATAAGTAAAGTAAGTGCTATTACAACCGATAATACCAATGACCAAGAGGAACTGATTGCAGTAAAAGAAGTTTGGAACAAACGCATAAATCCTACAAAGGCAGCTACTTTAACAAGGGTAGCCATAAATGCAGTAAATGGCGTTGGGGTACCATCATATACATCGGGTGTCCATAAATGCATTGGTGCAGCT
>JAURLW010000068.1 GCA_030831005.1 Bacteroidota bacterium | reverse complement strand
TACTAATAATACTCATAGAGAAAACTGTAAATGTCAAATGCATAGCATAGGTATGTGTTAAACCCACTAAAAATAAAGCCATAGCACTAAGAAGGTGAACACCCACAATTTGGTGTTTTTTCACTTGGGGCTCTTTAATCAGGAAGTCGACTTGCATAAACACAAAGATAATTGGCCTTTCTCAAAAAGAGACAGATTTTGACAGCTATTTAAAATAGGGCGATTTATATGCTTGGGTGACTAACAAAGCGATATAGATTTTGTATTTTTGTGCTTTCGAAACAATCATGGAATACAATTTTTCAACAATAGAACAAAAATGGCGTAAGGAATGGAATTTGCAAAACGCCTATACCATAAGTCATACAAGTACTAAGCCAAAATTCTATATTTTGGATATGTTTCCCTACCCTAGTGGTGCCGGACTTCATGTGGGTCATCCGCTTGGCTACATAGCATCTGATATTTTTGCACGATACAAACGACTTAAAGGATTTAATGTATTACACCCAATGGGTTTTGATGCATTTGGCCTTCCTGCCGAACAATATGCTTTAGAAACAGGACAACACCCTGCTGTTACTACCGAAAAAAATAGCGCACGATATAAAGAACAATTAAATAATATTGGTTTCAGTTTTGATTGGAGTAGAGAAATCAATACCAGCGATCCCAGCTATTACAAATGGACACAATGGATATTTTTACAATTATTCAATAGCTGGTTTAATACACATAGTCAAAAAGCGACTCCTATAGATGCGTTGATTTCCATTTTCGAAATGGAAGGCAACAAGCAACATCCTTGTCCAGGTGATGATAAAATTAGTTTCAGCCCTGAAGAATGGAAGCAATATTCATACAAAGAACAACAAGCTATTCTCATGCATTATCGTTTAGCCTATAGCGGCGTGGGAATTGTAAACTGGTGTGAAGCCCTTGGTACCGTATTGGCAAATGACGAGGTAATTAATGGCATGAGTGAACGCGGCGGCCATCCGGTTGAGAAAAAAGAATTGCGTCAATGGTATTTAAGAATAACTGCCTTTGCAGACCGACTATTAGATAGCCTTCAACATCTGGAATGGAGTGATGCGATGAAAGAAATGCAAAGCAACTGGATAGGGAAAAGTAAAGGTGCCGAAATTGCATTTACCATAAAAAGCGAACAACAGAAAGTTGACCAACTAAATGTTTATACAACTCGACCAGATACTATTTTTGGAGTAGACTTTATGGTAGTAGCTCCTGAAAGTCATTGGCTTTTAGATATTTGTAGTGAAGCGCAACAAGAAGCGATTCAGCAATATGTAGACTATGTAAAAAGTAGAAGTGAGCGCGATCGCATGAGTGAAAAGAAAATCTCAGGTTGTTTTACCGGAGCATATGCTATACATCCGTTTACCCATAAAGAAATCCCTATTTGGACTTCTGAATATGTATTAGCAGGCTATGGCACTGGCGCTATTATGGCTGTGCCTTGTGGCGACGAACGTGATTTTGCATTTGCAAATCATTTTGCTATTCCAATCACTAATATATTTGGAGCCGCATTTAATGGCACCGAAGCACTAAGCACAAAAAATGCTATTCTCGATAATAGTGAATTTCTAAATGGTTTATCTTATAAAGATGCCACGCCTTTAATTTTAGAGAAAATAGAAACCCTATCGATAGGAAAAGCTAAAACCAATTACAAACTACGTGATGCTGCATTTAGCAGACAACGTTATTGGGGCGAACCTTTCCCTATTGAATGGAAAGACGGTGTAGCGATTGCATTACCTGAAAGCGCCCTACCTATTACGCTTCCTTACGTAGAAAAATATACCCCTGGTCCGGACGCTCAAGGACCATTAGCCAATTTGCAAGATTGGGTAACTGATACGCAACATGAGCAAGCACGAAGAGAAGTAAATACTATGCCTGGCTATGCGGGATCTTCATGGTATTTCTTACGCTATATGGATCCAAATAACGACCAAGCATTTGTGAGTAAAAGCGCAAGTGATTATTGGAACCAAGTAGATATATATGTGGGCGGAACCGAGCATGCTGTTGGTCATTTATTGTATAGCAGAATGTGGACGAAAGTATTGTTTGACCTTGGTCATATTTCTTTTGATGAGCCCTTCAAAAAATTAGTTAATCAAGGTATGATTCAAGGGAGCTCTCGATTTGTATATAGAATTAAGAACACCCAACAATTTGTTTCTTACGGTTTAAAAGATCAATATGAAGTAGATGAATTGCATGTAGATGTTTCGCTTTGCAATGGACAACTATTGAATACGGAAGGATTCAAAAAATGGCGTGCAGATTATGCAAATGCAAGCTTTATTCTTGAAAACGATGAATATATCTGTGGCACTGCTGTAGAGAAGATGTCAAAATCTAAATACAATGTGGTAAACCCTGATGATATTGTAGCACAATATGGAGCGGATACGTTTAGAATGTATGAAATGTTTTTAGGTCCAATTGATGTAAGCAAACCATGGGATACCAAAGGCATAGAAGGCGTTCATCGTTTTCTAAAAAAACTTTGGCGTTTATATACTAATGAAACTGGAATATTAGTTGACGAAAGTGAACCAAGTATAGAAGCACTTAAAGTATTACACAAAGGCATTAAGAAAATTGAAGAAGATACCGAACGTTTTTCTTTCAATACGGCAGTGAGTATGTTTATGATTACAGTAAATGAACTAAGTGCTCTTGGCTGCAGAAGCAAAGCGATCTTAGAACCTTTATTAGTATTATTAACTCCTTATGCGCCTCATATTGCAGAAGAATTGTGGCATTTGATGGGCAATACCTCTAGTATTTTAGATGCTAGCTATCCAAAATATGACCTTGCCTATACCATAGACAATAGCAAATTATATCCTATTGCTATTAATGGGAAAACAAGAGTGGAATTAGAATTTCCATTAGACGCAACAGAAGATTTTTTGAAAGAAGAACTATTAAAAAATGAAACCATTCAAAAATGGATGGAAGGCAAAGCCTTGAAGAAATTCATTTTTGTAAAAGGTAAAATGATCAATATCGTTATTTAAATCATGAACATACGAAGCCAATTTTTAAATCATCTTGCACAAACATCCGATGCTCCTTTAGCATTGGATATTGTAAAGGCACAAGGCAATTACTTGTACGATCGTGCAGGTAAAGCTTATTTAGATTTAATTGGTGGCATTAGTGTTTGTAATGTAGGTCACACCCATCCTAAAGTGGTAGCTGCAATTCAAAAACAAGCAGGATCTTATTTGCACGTTATGGTTTATGGAGAGCTCATTCAGAGCCCACAAGTAGACTATGCCAGCCAATTAGCACAACTACTTCCAAATCCCTTAAGCGCTGTTTATTTTACCAGTTCAGGTTCAGAAGCAACGGAAGGAGCTATAAAACTTGCACGCCGCGTTACAGGCAAAGTAGAGATCGTAGCTGCGCATAAAAGTTATCATGGATCTACCTTAGGCGCCTTAAGTGTAATGGGAGATGAATATTGGAGAAATGCTTTTCGTCCATTAATGCCTGGCGTTTGGCACCACGATTATAATAGCGAAGCCTTTTTAAATGCCATCAATGAAAAAACGGCTTGTATAATCATAGAAGCGGTTCAGGCCGAATCAGGTGTGCATATGCCCGATAAGGAATGGATGCAAGCCCTCAGAAAAAAATGTAGTGCCTTGGGTGCGCTTTTGATCGTAGATGAAATTCAAACGGGATTTGGTAGAACAGGAAAAATGTGGGGATTTGAACATAGTGATATTATACCCGATATCGTTTTATTGGGCAAAGCTTTAGGTGGAGGCATGCCACTAGGTGCTTTTGTAGCTTCTAAAGAGCACATGCAACAACTGACTAATAATCCCGTACTAGGTCATATCACTACCTTTGGTGGCCATCCAGTTTCTTGCGCTGCAGGTATAGCCGCTTTAGAAGTTCTAAGAGAAGAACAATTGATTGAACAAATCGAAGAAAAAAGCAAGTTGTTTATTGAAGCATTACATCACGAAAAAATTAAACAGGTTCGTTCAAAAGGTTTATTAATAGCAATAGAATTGGATAGTAGTGATTTAGTATTAGCTAGCATTCAAGGCTGTCTTGCTAATAATTTATTTAGCGATTGGTTCTTATTTGCTCCAAATTGCATTCGTATTGCACCTCCTCTTACTATTAGCTTGGATGAAATTAGAAATGCTTGCGCCGCTATAAAGCAGGTT
>JAURLW010000067.1 GCA_030831005.1 Bacteroidota bacterium | reverse complement strand
TTAGTAGGATATGCGGGAACAGTTGGTACTGATTATTTTCCTAATGTTACCGACACCATACCCTTGTATGGAACGATTGATGGTGGCAAAACATGGAAGCCCGTTGACTATAAAGGACCTTATGTAAAAGGACTTTGTGCTATTGATATTGTCAAAGAACAGTATATTAATCATGGTAAAATAGACTACAAAGTGCATATTTATGGTGTTGGTCGCGTAGGTTCACCCGCTAACATAATAGTTTCACACGACGGAGGTATAACATGGGCATCCAACAGTATGAACAATGACTGTAAAATGCTATTCGATATTAAAATGTTTAATAAAAACAATGGCTTTGTTTGTGCTGCTACAGATGACGATTTAGAAAAATCAAATGCATTGATTTTAAAAACTAGCGATGGAGGTAAAACCTGGAAAAAGGTGTACCAATCGAATCGCCCTTTTGAATGCACTTGGAAAGTATCATTTCCAACTGAGAAGGTGGGATACGTAACCATTCAATCCTACAACCCTGATCCGAATGTGAAACAACAACACGTAGCTAAAACAAGCGATGGCGGTGAAACCTGGAAAGAAATCAACTTAGTAGAAGATGCCGGAGCAAGAGAATTTGGCATTGGATTTATAGACGAAAACCATGGTTTTATTGGCACCATGAACAGCGGATACGAAACCAAAGATGGTGGCAAAAACTGGTCAAAGGTCAATTTAGGAATGGCTTGCAATAAAATTAGAATATACAAAGATGGTAAAGGAAAAGTTTATGGATATGCAATTGGTGTAGAGGTATTGAAAGGAGAGTTTTAAATTTAAAAAACTATTTGATGCTGTAAAAATGCAACGATTAATAAAATTTGTTAACCCACTACCCATAATTATATTTCACTTTACTAGTTTACTCATTGAAAAATTCTTATGTAACAAATGCTACCTTTCTTATCCTAACAAATACCGATATTTGTAGCATGGAATCTACAATAAGCACCCATTGGGAAAACATATATACGACCAAACAAGCGCACGAAGTAAGCTGGACGCAAGCTATACCAGCGCTTTCTTTAGCTATTATTAAAGCAGCTAATTTGGATAAAAATGCTAAGATCATTGATATCGGTGGTGGCGATAGCCATTTAGTAGATCATTTATTAGCTGAAGGTTATACCAATATTAGCGTCTTAGACATATCTGCTAAAGCACTTGAAAGAGCACAAGCGCGCTTAGGCGATGCAGCAAACAAGGTTACGTGGATTGTAAGTGATATCTTAACTTTTGAGCCAAGTACAACATATGATTTTTGGCATGATAGAGCCGCTTTTCATTTCCAAACAACTGCCCATCAAATAGAACAATATTTAAAAGTTGTAAAAAAAGCAGTGAACGGAAAATTAGTAATAGCTAGCTTCTCTGTAGATGGCCCACAAAAATGTAGTGGGCTAAGCATTCAGCAATATGATGAAGCTAGCATGCAAGCTGTTTTTGAACGTATCCATTGCAAAGCTTTAGGCTTTCAAAGAGAAGATCATATTACCCCATCTGGAGCTATTCAAAATTTTGTGTACGGTAGTTTCGAATTAGCTTAGCGATAGAATACTAGAGCTTTAAACACATCAACAAATCAGTTTGCTCGTCATTTCCAAGTTTAAAGATGTGTTGATCGAATGCCTCGAATCCTTGTTGTTTATAGAAATCAAGCGCTTGTTTATTGTGCTCCCAAACGCCTAACCAAATAAAAGGTGCTTTAATTTCTTTAGCCTTTTGTAAGGCTATTGCTAATAAAGCTGTTCCAATTTTTTTACGATGGAATGCTTGTAATACATAAATGCGTTCAATTTCTAAAGCAGCTTTATCTTTGATTGCTGTTTGAGCAGTATCAAAATTTAATTTTAAATAAGCAATCACCTGGTTGTCTAATGATGCAAAATAAAATTCTGTGTGGGGATTTTCTAACTCTGTTTTTAGTTTATCTAAAGAAAGTTGTTCCTCCAAATACATAGCCATATCGGCTTCCGTATTACTATGCGAAAAGGCCTCCCAAAAAGTAGTTTTTGAAATATCTTGAAGCAACAATAAGTCGCCTTTTGTAACCCTACGAGTATGAATAGACAAGTTTATTTAGTGATTTAAATTTTCAACAACTAATCTCTTTTTGCCCATTTATAGGCTAAGAAAGCCATTGGGAAATAGGCTAGCGCTAAGTCTGTACAAGAAAACCAAATTGGTGCATGCAATTCTAATACATCTATCAGTCCGCCTATAAAAAACAAAGCAGCAATAATTATAGGAATACGAATAGCTTTTGTTTTAGAGAAACGGGTAGCGAGATACGCCGCTACAAAAGTACCAATAGCATGCGCTAAAAAGGGCATTAGGAAATGCTTAGGTTCCATTAAAGGCATAGCTGCTAATAATCCTTTTTCAGTTGTTAAATCTGCACCTTGAGGTGGTGCTATCAGAAAACCGCCAGACATTACAATAGCCATATTGACAATGCCTCCAATTAAGACGCCAACCAATATCGCTAGTATATTAATGATAATGCTTCTCATGTTTTTTTATTGAAACTCTAAATTACTAAAAAAATATTATTTCTGTTTTTCATTTATTCATCGTAATATTGCGATGAATAAATGGGAACAAGTAAACTACATACCTATACTAAAAAGCAATTGGCATTGGCTACTTTAACGCATGCACTTGCCCACCCGGCACGCATAGCTATACTGCAGTTTATCAGTAAGCAAAAAAGTTGTATTTGCGGATCTATTGTCGATGAATTGTCCTTATCGCAAGCTACCATATCGCAGCATTTAAAAGTGCTTAAAAATGCTGGATTACTAAAAGGCACTATTAGTGGCGCTAGTACCTGCTATTGCATCAACGAGAAAGAATGGGAAAAAGCACAATTGCTTTTAAATCAATTTATGAACACTACATATAATTCATCTAATAAAACCTGTTGCTAATGATGACGATTCAACAATTTGTAGACCATCTGTCTACTTGCAAGGAGCTGATATTCACCTTGCCTAATAACGAAACCGTACCCTTACATTTTCATGTAACCGAAGTAGGTAGTGTAGAAAAAAACTATATCGATTGCGGCATGGCCATTAGAAAAGAACGAAAAGCAAGTATGCAATTATGGGTAGCCGATGATACTGCTCATCGTTTGCATGCTGATAAACTAATTGCTATCATTCAACAGTCCAACAAACTATTTGATTTAGATGCATTAGAAATTGAAATAGAATATCAAGCGAGTAGCATTAGTAAATATGCCCTTTCCTATAATGGAAACAGTTTTCAACTAATAGCTACGCAAACGAATTGCTTAGCGCCCGATCAATGTGGCATTCCAACTCAAAAAACTAAAAAACCTTTAGCGGACTTACCAATTATCAATAATGTATGCGAGCCTGGCAGTGGCTGCTGTTAAACTATAAGCAATGGAACACAAAAAACAACTATCCTTTTTAGATCGCTATTTAACCGTATGGATTTTTAGCGCCATGCTCATAGGCATTAGCATAGGCTATTTTATACCCAATGCGGCTAGCTTTATCAATAGTTTTTCTAAGGGCAGCACCAATATCCCTATTGCTATTGGTCTTATCATTATGATGTATCCTCCTTTTACGAAAGTAAAATTGAGTGAATTAAAACAAATATTTAGCCAATGGAAATTGCTTGCTTATTCTCTTTTCTTAACCCTAGTCGTAGGGCCTATATTGATGTTTGGATTGGCGCTATGGCTATTACCATCGCATCCTGACTACATGCAAGGACTAATATTAGTTGGTCTTGCGCCTTGCATTGCCATGGTAGTAGTATGGATAGATCTTGCCAATGGTAATAATGCCTATGCAGCGGGATTGGTAGCAGCTAATGCCCTATTGCAAGTGGTGCTCTATAGTTTTTATGCTTACATTTTCATTACTGTTCTTCCTACTTATTTTGGCTATAAAGGAAGCAGCCTAGATATTTCTATCGGCGCCATTGCTAAATCGGTAGGCATTTACTTGGGAATACCGTTTATGCTGGGCATTTTATCCAGAAACCTATTAATAAACATTAAAGGTGCTACTTGGTTTCAAGAGCAGTTTATTCCAAGAGTAAGTCCACTAACCTTGATCGCATTATTGTTTACCATCATGGTCATGTTTACCTTAAAAGGCCAATTGATTGTAAGCATCCCTTTCGATGTATTGCTCATTGCCTTACCCTTAGTTATTTATTTTGCTATCATGTTTATAGGTAGTTTTATCATAGGTAAGCAATTAGGAGCCGATTATGCAACCAATACAGCTATAGCTTTTACTGCAGCGGGCAATAATTTTGAATTAGCCATTGCGGTAGCCATTGGTGTTTTTGGCATACATAGCGGACAGGCTTTTGCAGGAGTTATTGGTCCACTAGTAGAAGTGCCGGCCTTAATAATATTGGTTCAAGTAGCCTTTTACTTTAAAAAGAAATGGTATAATCCTAAAAATTAAAGCAATGAAACAAATTTTAGTATTATGTACGGGCAACAGCTGCAGAAGTCAGCTAGCAGAAGCCTATTTAAGACATTATGCCCAAGGTACAGCTCTAGTATATAGCGCAGGCGTAGAAACCCATGGCGTAAACCCAAGGGCCATAGCGACCATGCAAGAAGATGGCATAGATATCAGTGGACACACCTCTAATCACATACTAGAATACCAGGATATACCTTTCGATTATGTTATTACCGTATGTGACCATGCCAAAGAACGCTGTCCCTATTTCCCAAGCAGTGCCTTAAAATTCCATCATAATTTTCCTGATCCAGCTAAAGCTACAGGCAGTGAAGAGGAAATTAGAGAAGCTTTTAGAGCGGTACGAGAGGAAATTAAAGTTTATTGTAAACAATTTATAGCAGCACACATAAAAAAAGAGCCAGTATAAAACTGGCTCTTTTTTTTATAAGGATCTTGATTAGCTAATTTTAGTAGCTTCAAATAAATCTGTATCTACTAATACGCGACCGCAATGCTCGCAAGTAATAATTTTTTTGCGTTGGCGAATTTCAGATTGACGTTGAGGAGGCACTACGTTAAAGCAACCACCGCAAGATTCTCTAGAAACCGCTGCTACAGCAATACCATTTTTATAGTTCGTTCTGATTCTATCGTAAGCAGCTAATAAACGCTCGTCTACATGAGCTTTAGCTTCTGTAGATTTTGCTACCAATACTTTTTCTTCTTTTTCAGTGCTAGCAATAATTTTAGAAAGCTCTACTTGTTTTACATCTAAAGCTTCTTGAACGATAGCCATTTTCTCTTCCGTTTTCAAACGTTGATTTTGGAAATCACGTAATTCGAAAGTAGCATCTTTAATTCTTTTCTCGCAAAGCTTCACTTCTAACTCTTGCATTTCAATTTCTTTATTGATAGCTTCAAACTCACGACTATTCTTTACGTTTTCTTGTTGTTTTTCGTATTTCTTAATCATTGCTTTCGCCTCTTTTTCACCTGCCGTACGCTCCGCAATTACAGAATTAATAATATCTATTTCATTGTCGATATTATTGATTCGGGTTTGCAATCCTTGGATTTCGTCTTCCAAATCACGCACTTCCATAGGCAATTCGCCTTGTAGGGTCTTAATATCATCGATCTTTGAATCAATTTTTTGAAGAGTTAGAACTGCAACTAATTTTTCTTCAATTGAAAAGTCTTTTACGGTAGCCATATTATATAAAATAATTTACTGGATTTGTATTCCTTTCGGAATAAAGAATGGCAAAATTAGGGAATTTTTCGTTAAGAATTGAGTAAAATATTTCAACGGTAAATTGTTCACTCTCATAATGCCCTATATCTGCGATAACTACTTGTTTATCAGCGTCAAAAAACTGATGATATTTAAAATCTGAAGTGATAAATACGTCGGCTTTTGCCTGAATGGCATCCTTTAAAAGGAAACTTCCCGAGCCGCCACAAACCGCTACGCGCTGAATAGGTCGGTCTAATAATTCCGTATACTTGATACAACTTGTAGGTAGCGCGGCCTTTAAATGCTTTAAAAAAGCTTCTGCAGGCATGGCTTCTGCCAAATTGCCAATCATACCAGCACCTAGATCTTGGTTTTTATTTTTTAGGGGAACGATTCCATAGGCAATTTCCTCGTATTCATGTGCAGTTCTGAGTGCGGCAAGCACCTTAATTAAGGCATGATTAGGCACCAATACCTCAATTCTGGTTTCTGCTACTTGCTCTCTTGGTCCACCTGCTGCACCAATCAAGGGTGAGCTATCCTCATTTCCTTGAAAAGCGCCCAAACCTTCTACTTGGAAAGAGCAATTGAAATAATTACCCACTTGTCCTGCACCTGCTTCAAAAAGATGTGCTTCTATTTTGGGCACCATGGCAGCTGGTGCATAGCAATATAATAGATTTAATGCTTGACTAATAGGGGCCAATATTTGTGTTTGCTGCAAACCTAGTTTCTCAGCAATTTTAGCATTTACACCCTGCTTCCAATTATCCAAATTGGTATGAGCCGCATATAAGGCTATGTTATGTTGTAATGCCTTCATAACAATACGCTCCACATAAGTACTTCCCGTAATGGATTTTAATCCTGAAAACAATAAAGGATGATGCGCAATAACAAGGTTGCAATTTTTTGCTATAGCTTCTTCTATTATGGCCTCGGTAATATCTAAGCAAAGCAATACACCTTTTACGTCCATATGAGGATCGCCCACTTGCAAACCGCTATTATCGTAGCTTTCTTGCCAAGCTAATGGCGCCATTTGCTCTATGGCTTGGGTAATTGTTTTAACCGTATACATATGTATTAGAGGGCTTTTATAAATTGAACAATGGCATTGCTCAATAAAGGAGCAATAGGCAAACTTGCATTGGTATAACTGTCTTTATTAGCTTGCTCATCGCCGTTAATTTCAACGAAAATATGATTCATTTTTGGAATCATTGTTAATCGTGCGTTTTTATTA